>CAZSIW010000126.1:0-6562 GCA_964606755.1 uncultured Elusimicrobiales bacterium
ATGGTTGAGGTTTCCCGCGGATTCGGCCTCGCGAAAAAACCTCTCCTTCGTCGCTTTCATCGTTGCCTCATCCATGTCGTTTTCAAAATGCAGGGTCTTTAAGGCGACCATGCGGTTTATCTTCGGGTCTTTCCCCAGATAGACGGTTCCCATGGCGCCGTGGCCGAGTTCTTTGACTATCTCGTATCTGCCAAGAGTAGGTTTCGCGGTCGCCGAACCCTCAAGGATGACCGTGCCTTCGCTGGTTTTCTTTTGCCCAACTCCGCCGAACACAGCTCCGTCCGACGCCGCCTTGAGCTGTTTTATCCGGTCATCAATGCCTTTGTATTTGCCGTCAATGGTCATTATGTGCTCGTAAACAGCCGCTGCCTTGTTGAACTGCCTTTTTCTTTCGAAATCGAGGCCAAGGTTGTAGAGAAGTTCCTTCAGCTGGTCATCGATCGGACATTTTCTGAATTTTTCGAACGCCATGTCCAGCATACCCTGCCCCTGGAACGACAGGCCGAGCATCTTGTTCGTCTCGATGGCGCTCGCTTCAACGAGTTCTTTTTTCTTCTCGGTCACGAAGAAGCGTTTGGAGGTTATCACTATATAACCTGCCACAAGCAGGAAAGAGGGGTAGAAAACCTTGAGCCAGTACCCGGATTTTACGAAAAGGTAGGTCCCTGAGCCCGCTAGCCCCGCGAGAAGAAGCAGCGAGAGCAGTGCGCCGTAGAACGCTTTTAATCTTGGCAGAAGAAGAGAAATAAAAAGCCCGATGAAAATTATCGCGCCGAGCTCGGCGTTCCAGGCCCACACCGGCCTTGTGACGAAGTTCTGGGTGAGCACGTTCTGGATTATATTGGCCATTATGTCGGTGCTGGGGAAGTTGTTGCCGAGAGGGGTCGTCTTGAGGTCCGCGATGCCCGTCGCCATGTGCCCCAGGAGCACTATCTTATTTTTCAGAGCATTAGGGTCAATCTTGCCGTTTAAGACGTCGTAGAATGGGAAATACTGGAATGTGCCTACTGGTCCGGCGAAGTTTATCAGCATCCTGCCCTGTTTGTCCAGGGGTATGACCGCCTTGCCTATGGACAAAGAATTACCTATGCTCAGTTTTAGCGATTCTATCGGCAGGTTCAGGAATTGCCTTATTATCTGTACAGTGAAGGAAACGTAGTAATCGCCCTGAAACTGTATGACCGGCACATCGGAGCGTATAACCCCGTCAATATCGGCTATCAGGTTCACGTGACCCACACCGGGGGACTGGTCAGAAAACATAGAGAGAGGAACTACGGGCGAGTTGCCTTCGGTCACAGAAACTGTTTTTTTGTCCTGGTTTTCGACCTGCGTAACGGTGAAAGACGAAAGCACCTGCTCTTCGGAGCCAAGGGACGGCCCTATCGAAAAATACATGGGAAGCACTACGTTCTTCGCGTCTTTTATGGCATCTTTGAGCTTTGTGTCGTTGTCCAGCCGGACCTCTGCGTTAGACAGTTCAGCGACTATATCGGCTGAGAGTTTTTCCTGTGCGAGTTTCTGTTTTGCTTGTTTTACGATTATGTCCGTCTGGACCAGCTGGGGCAGGGCGTCTTTCAGCTTTTTCAGCTCTTCCAGGCCCTGGTTCCTTTCCGGTTCCGTGAACAGGATGTTGAGCCCGATAACCTTGGCGCCCGCGTCATTTATTTTCTTTATGCCCTGCGCGATCAGTGTCCTCGGCCAGGGCCAGCGTCCGAGTTTGGATATGGAATCGTCATCGATAGACACTATCGCGATATCCTGGGCCGGTTTGGTGTTGAGGCGCAGTGATGAGCGCAGATCGTAGGTTTTAAGTTCCAGCGCTTCAAAGATATTTACGTTGAAATAGAACCCCGCCAGTGTAAGTAGAGTTAAGACAAGGCCCAAGGTAAAGCTGGAGAGCAAATACTTTTTCACTCATCCTCCGAAAAAAGTAGAACGACTTTACAATTATAAAAAACTTTTAATATATAGTCAAGGGTTGTTTTTGTTGAAAACACAATGAAAAATGCTGTTTTGTCGCTCTTTTTTGGCTAACCTGTCTTTAACGGTGTTTAAATTGACAAATTGTCAATAAAATAGTACCATATTTGTTTCCAAATGGGTTGGTTGACCCGTTATTGTCTTCAAAGGAAGCCATATATGCTAAACTACAGGAAAGAGACGCTTTTTGTTGAGAATGTAAGCTTGAGTTCGCTTGCGGAGGAATACGGAACTCCGCTTTATGTGTATTCAAGATCGAAACTCGTTGAAAATTACAGGGTTTTTGATAAGGCTTTTGGGCAGGTTTCCCACATTGTCTGTTATGCGCTTAAGGCCAATTCGAACCATACCGTCTTGAAGACGCTGGCAAAAGAAGGGTCCGGTGTTGATATTACGAGCGGCGGTGAGCTATACCGGTCTTTGAAAGCAGGGTTCAACCCGGGGAAGATCGTGTACGCCGGCATAGGCAAAACGGCAGCTGAAATAGAGTACGCCTTGAAAAACAAGATCCTTATGTTCAATGCCGAATCAGTCGAAGAACTGTACGCGTTGAACGGTATCGCGGGCAGGCTTGGCCGTAAGGCGTCTTTAGCGTTCAGGGTAAACCCGGATGTCGACGCCAACACGCATAAGCACATTACGACCGGTAAAAGCGGTTCGAAGTTCGGGATTCCGTACAAAGAGGCGCTCAGCGTATACAAGCTGGCAAAGAGCCTGAAGAATATAGACGTAGCCGGCATACATTGCCATATCGGTTCACAGATAACTGATGTAAAACCGTTCCATCTGATGGCTTTGCGCATGAGACAGATATACGACAACCTGCTAGAGCTTGGGATAAAACTGAGATATATTGACCTTGGCGGCGGGCTCGGCATACAGTACAAGAACGAGAAAACTCATACACCGGCAGAGCTGGCCGGTTCGGTTTTACCTGTGTTCAGGGGTTGCGATTGCACTTTTATAGTTGAGCCGGGAAGATATATTGTAGGGAACACAGGGTATCTGGTCGCGGGTGTGACATACCGCAAGAAAGCGGACGGGAAGAATTTTCTGATCGTTGACGCCGGCATGAATGATCTTGTCAGGCCGACACTCTATGAAGCGTATCATGACATCGTTGTCGCGAAGCGTCCCGGCAGAAAAAAGGTTCTGGTAGATGTAGTGGGGCCCATCTGCGAAACAGGCGATTTCCTGGGCAAGGGCAGGATGCTTCCGTGGGTTGAACAGGGCGAGAGGCTAGTGGTAAAGTGCGCCGGTGCGTATTCCATGGCGATGTCCAGCCAGTACAACTCGCGCGTCAGGGCCGCGGAAGTTATGGTGGGCGGCAGGTCGGCTAAATTGATAAGAGAAAGGGAAAAGTACGAAGATTTGATAATAAAAGAAAAAATCAGCTTTAAGCGTACAGCGTAGAGCGTACAGGGAAAGTGACTTCAAGGTCTTTGTCTTCCTATACGCTAAACGCTACACGCTATACGCTAAAACAACTGGGGTATGCAAAATGCAAAAGACGATCAAGTTTTACAAGATATCTGCGGCAGGCAACGATTTTATAATGATAGACAATCGCAAGAACGTCATGCCGGCCGATCCGGCGCCGCTGGCAAAGATCCTTTGCCAGAGAAAATTCTCCATTGGAGCTGACGGGTTGATCCTTCTGGAAAGCAGCGACAAGGCTGATTTCAGGATGAGGTATTTCAACGCGGACGGTTCCAACGCGGCCATGTGCGGCAACGGCGGACGCTCAATTGTAAGGTTCGCTCAGGTTCTCGGTGCGCCGTCTAAGAAAATGATTTTTGAAACGGACGCCGGCATTGTGCACGCCGAGCTGGTTTCCGATAACATAAAGCTCAAGCTGTACGAGCCGAAAGACGTCAAGCTTGATTTTAACGTGGCCCTGGAAAAGAAACAGTTCGGGGTGTCTTTCATCAATACAGGTGTACCGCACGTGGTTGTGATCACCACCGATCTCGACAAGACCGATGTGGTTGGACTCGGCAGGATGATCCGTTACCACAAGGATTTCGCGCCTGACGGCACGAACGTAGACTTCGTTCAGATGAAAGACGAGCATACGATATATGTCAGGACGTACGAAAGAGGGGTTGAAGACGAAACCCTTGCCTGCGGAACGGGTGTCGTTGCCAGCGCGATAATATCGGGGCTTAAAACCCTCGTGAAATCGCCCGTCGACTGTATCACCCGCGGTGGTGATACGCTAAGGGTATCGTATACCCTGAACAGTAGCATGGATTTTGTCTCCCCGGTCTCCAACGTTTACCTGGAAGGCCCGGCTGAAGTGACGTTTACGGGTGAAGTAATTATATAAAGCTGTCAGCTTTCAGTCGTCAGTCTTCAGCTAAGGCGAAATGGCCTCGGTTCTAACTGACAGCTGAGAGCTGATGACTGATAGCTTAATACGGAGGATTTATGTTTTCAGGAAGTTATGTAGCACTTGTTACGCCATTCAAGAACAACAAGGTTGACACTGATAAACTCAAAGAACTTGTCGAGTTCCATATATCGAACGGCACGGACGGGTTGGTGCCGTGCGGCACCACGGGCGAATCCCCGACACTTAACTATGAGGAGCACGACTTGGTGCTTGAAACAGTCGCGAAGGCGGCAAAAAAAAGGATCAAGATCGTTGCCGGAACCGGTTCAAATTCCACCGATGAGGCGATAGTGCTTTCTAAATTCGCCGAAAAGGTCGGCTATGACGGTATCTTACAGGTCTCGCCGTATTATAACAAACCCACTCAGAAGGGTTTGTATCTGCATTTTAAGGCCATAGCGGATTCTGTAAAGATTCCCGTGATGCTCTACAATATACAGAGCCGCACCGCCGTCAACATCGAGCCCGAGACTGTGGCGAAGCTGCACAAGAACGTCAAGAATATAGTTTCCGTCAAGGAAGCCTCAGGATCACTGGACCAGATGGCCACGACCATAGCGTTGTGCCCCGGAATGGACATTTTGTCCGGCGACGACGCGCTGACGCTTCCTCTTTTGTCTATAGGCGGCACCGGGGTGGTTTCGGTTGTGGGTAATATTGTGCCCAAAGATACTGCGGCGCTGGTAAAGTCCTATATGTCTGGCGAAACGAAAAAAGCTAAAGATATTCATTACAAGCTTATGCCGCTCGTGAAAGCGATGTTCATCGAAACAAACCCGATACCCGTTAAGACAGCTATGGGGATGATGGGTCTATGCTCCGATGAGATGAGGCTTCCTCTGTGCGAGATGGACGATAAGAACAAGGAAAAGCTCAAGAAAGCGCTGAAGGATTACGGACTGATAAAATAAGTACGAGGTACGGAGTACCGAGTACCGAGATTCTCCGTACCCTGTACCCAATACTCCGTACATAAGAGGTTTCTTTATGACTAAAATGAAGATCGCTGTTTGCGGCGCGGCCGGCAGGATGGGGTCAAGTATTATTAGGCTTGCAAAACAGGACGAGACTCTCGAAGTTACGGGAGCTGTCGAATCAAAAGATTATCCTGATCTGGGAAAGGGCAGCCCGGCCCTGACGTCCGATACAGCC
This sequence comes from uncultured Elusimicrobiales bacterium, assembly GCA_964606755.1. Classification (GTDB taxonomy): domain Bacteria; phylum Elusimicrobiota; class Endomicrobiia; order Endomicrobiales; family CAZSIW01; genus CAZSIW01. The sequence goes on from CAZSIW010000126.1 coordinate 5,531, forward strand.
GGCGCGCTGAAGAACTGCGATGTTTTGATAGATTTTACCATCGCGTCCGCGACGCTCGAGCACCTCGGCCAGGCTGTAACCGCGGGCAAAGCGATAGTGATAGGCACCACAGGAATAGACAAAGAAGGGATCAAAAAGATCGAGGAAGCCGCGAAAAAGATCCCGGTTTTCTTTACGCCTAACATGTCTATCGGCGTCAACGTGCTTTTCAAGGTAGTGTCGGATATCGCCAAAATGGTTCCCGGCTATGACGTTGAAATAGTCGAGCTCCACCACAACCAGAAAAAGGACTCGCCTTCCGGCACGGCTCTGAAACTGTTCCAGGTAATTGCAAAGGCTCTGGGCAGGAACCCGGATGAAGTCGGCGTTTTCGGGAGGCATGGCATTATCGGCGCCAGAAAAAAAGAAGAGATCGGTGTGCATGCCGTAAGGGGGGGTGACATTGTGGGAGATCACACGGTTTACTTCATTGGCCCTGGAGAAAGGATAGAGGTTACTCACCGCGCTCATTCAAGAGACACTCTCGCCGCGGGCTCGCTTGTCGCCGCGAAATGGCTTAAGGGCAAAGCCCCCGGCTTGTACAATATGCAGGACGTTCTAAAATCAGTATCTAGTATCTAGTCGTTCGTGACTGGTTTTCCAAGATACCAGATACGAGATGCTAGATACGAGGTGTCAATGATTTACTTGCGTTTTCAACTCAATAATAATCGGCAACACTACGGAATCCTCGAAGAAAATTTCGTCCACGAAATAACGCCGGACTATTTTTCTCATTTCAAAAGGACCGGAAAAAAATATCCGCTGGCAGGTGTCAAAATTCTTGCCCCCTGTGTGCCGACAAAGATCGTTGCGCTTGGATTGAATTATCTGGAGCACGCGCAGGAATTCAAGGCGAAGCTGCCCGCTGAACCCCTTATATTCATCAAACCATCGACCTCGGTAATAGGCTACGGAGACGTAATTATTCGCCCGTCTTCATCTAAAAGGGTCGACTACGAAGCCGAACTCGCCATAGTTATAAAAAAGAAA
>CAZSIW010000127.1:0-6541 GCA_964606755.1 uncultured Elusimicrobiales bacterium
AAAGTATAGGATGGAAATGGAAGCTATTCATAAACGGTGTCGGCCTCTCACTCACCTCTTTTATTTTAATTTCTGTAGTAATCGCTAAGTTTTTTGAAGGTGGCTGGATAACGATGGTAATAACCGGCGCGCTGATTTTGCTTGTGGTAACGATAAAACAGCATTATAAATCAACAGCCGTCACGCTCAAGAGGCTCGACGTGCTGGTCCAGAGCATTAAATATGATGTCAGGGACATTCAGGAAGTGCCGGAGGTGGCATTTGACCCGAAATCGAAGACGGCTATTATCCTTGTTAACGGGTTCAACGGGCTGGGGTTACATACATTGTTCAATGTTTTCAGGCTGTTCAAAGATACGTTCCGTAATTTTGTCATTGTTCAGGTAGGAGTGATCGACGCGGGTGTTTTCAAGGGTTCGAAAGAAATGAGCAATCTGGAAGAATACATAAAAAAAGAGTTGGACCAGTACGTCGAATTCCTGAAAAAACGCGGGTATTACGCGGAAGGCCTTGCCCTTATGGGCGTCGATGTCGTTCACGAAGTGGTTGAGGCTGCGCCTGAAATGATGAAACGTTTTCCCGACGCGGTGTTTTTCGGCGGGCAGCTGGTTTTTTCGGAAGAGTCGCTGCTGTCGCGCTGGCTTCACAACTATACGGTTTTTACCATCCAGAGAAAGTTTTACTACTCGGGCATACCGGTCGTTCTTCTTCCTATCAGGCTTTAGTCCGTTTTCCCGCAGGGCATACCGAGACACATATACCGCAGACACGCGCGTCGAGGTTCAGGTTCTTCTGAGACAGCGCCTGAGCTTTGTCCCGGCATTTAAACACATCATAGAACTCGTCGCGGTCGGTCCTGATATTCCACAGTTTGCCATTCGCCGCTTTGGCGGGGCAGGCGTTCACGCACGCGCGGCACTCGCCGCAGCTGCTTTCTTCAACGGGCGGCAGGCTGGTTTTGAGCGACTGGCCTACAAGCACCGTCGCGAGCCTCACCCTGGGGCCAAAAACTTTTGAAATAAAGAGGTCGGTCTTGCCTATCCACCCGAGCCCGGCGCGTGTGGCGGCCATTTTGTGGGAAAACCCCATGCGCAGCGTCGAAGGGTAGTCCTGCAGATAATACACCGCGTCTCTGCTTCCGGACGCTACCATCGGCAGATTTTTTATTGACAGGCTATTAAGCGTTTGAGATATACGGGATATCAGGTTGTCCAGCAGATCATTGGTCTGGCAGTAAAGGCTATAATATTCGGGGGTGGGCCCGTTGGGGTTCAGGTCATCAATTATTCTGTCGTCCAGTTTTTTACCAATGACAACTGCGGAGGGATAATCGCTGAATTTGGGATGCAATAAGCCCCTCAGGTCAGCGAAACCAGATATGTAATCATCCGTTTTGGGGATAAGCTCTAGTATCCTCGTTTCAACGGACATAACCGCCTACGCTTTTGGTTCCGTATAGGAAGTTATCTTCATCAAAGAGGACAGCAGGTCCGCCAGGAACCTGAACCCCATCACCATAAGGTAGCTCGCGAGCACGGTGAAGACCGTGCATGTGCAGGCAAGAAAAAAATCATGCGAGAGGAAAACCAGGAATATCGCCGGGACGGTCACGAACCCTGTCACTCCGAAAAGCCACGACAGGAACCGGAAGGCGTTTACCGTTCTCTCCATGCCCCTGTACGGTGTTATTATTATTTTTTCCCTGGGCGCCGCAATCTGCAGTGGTTTGCCGCAGGCTATGCAGTACCAGAACCAGAGCAGGTTGTGTTTGCCGCAGAAGGAGCACACCTTCGAGTCGATTTTCGGGTCCTGCGTGCGGCGGAAAATATAAAACTTCTCGATCGTGCCTATAAAAAACCACAGTATCGCGCCTACCAGGCCGCCGGAAGAACCCTCAACCAGCCTGTTTATCAACCAGCTTTCGGGTTTAAACTCTAGAAGGAGCGAACCGTAATAGATAGAGCCTAACAGCCCGCCCAGCGCGCCGCCTACCAGGCCGAACATCGCGCCAAAAAACATTTTCTTCGTATCTTTTTCGATAAGGCCGCTCGTGGCCCCGATGAACATGCCGCCGAACGCCCAGGTGGTTAGAATTGAAAGAGGGTAAGCGAACCTGATACCAGCCAGAAGGTCGGTTATCGGAAGGTTCAACAGCCCGCCCAGCGCGCCGCCGATAGTTCCCATAACGGCGCCCCAGACCGCCTTGTACGCGGAATCCTCGATTATCCCGCCCGCGGTCCCCAGGAAAACTCCGCAGACAATACCTCCGAACACGTTGTTCATCATGGGGCTAAGGTCTTTGCCCGCCATCCTGCTTATGATGAACACAATTATCCAGCCGATGAAGCCCGCCGCGAAACCGGCCCAGCTCCTGCGCCATATCCAGGCGAAATCCGAAAGCAGGTGCTCCAGCGCCGCGCTCGTTTTGTTAAGGAACATCCCGCACTTGCCGCAGTACTTTGCGTCCTCGTCCATTGAGTTTTCACAGCTGGGACAGAACATGTTGAGCTCCTTAATGTGAATTTATATGCGCGAAATTCCGCCAAGGCGGAATTGACTCCGCCTGGTTTTTACAACTGAACGTCTCTCACGTGCTTTTCGTATTTTTCTTCCCAAGCCGGCGATGTGACACAGACCTGTTTGAGACGACCCTTGTAATAAAACTTTTTGCCGGGCGGGACTATCACGACGTCGCCGGTTTCAACGGGATGCTCCTTCCCTTCTATCACCCAAGTGCCGGCGCCTTCTATGATATAGAAAACAAAATAACTTTTCTCGTGGTAAAATTCCTCGCCGTGCCCCTTTTCGGTTTCCTGGTACACAACAGAGGCGGCAGGGCAATCTTCTTTGGAGTTATATACCCGCATCTTAACGTTTTGTTTTTCTATCTGGAAAGCTTTATTCTTTTTGTAGATCACCCATGCCCCTGTCAATAAAATGCCTTTAGAATACAGCCATATTCTATAATGTTTATACTTTACTTGCAAGGCATAAGTTATTTTTTTCCTATATAGTAGAGGCGGTTGAAGTCTATTAAGACTTTTTCGTTTTTGGATGCCCGCACGAATTCCGCTCTGATCATATCGTTAAAACGGGAGATATAATCGTCTTTTATTTCAACGTCATAGTACTGTCTGCCCACAAAACCGTTTGCGGCGCCCGCCAGGTAGACCCCGAACGCATCGTTGACGGAGAACCAGCGGGGCTCGTACTCGACATTTGCGTAAATAGTTTTGAGACCCTGCTGCTCGAAAAACTTTTTGTAGTCGTTTATTTCGTGAAACATAAACCACGGGTTTTTCCAGTGCTGGAAAACGGGCTTGATCAGCGGTGATTCGGAGACTCTTTGCACAGCGCTTTGAAAGGCCGGGCTCCAATCTTTTGTTGCCGGGCACGAAACGCCGATCCTTCCGCCTGGTTTTAACGCGCTGAACATGGCCTTTGCCGCCTTATCCGGATTCGTGAACCACTGGAACGACGAGTTAGTGAACACGACGTCGAACTCGTTCGAGTAATTAAGGTCCTCGGCGGCGATGTTTATGAATTCTATCCCGGGATTAGATTTTCTTGCCTGCTCGATCATCGCTTTTGAAATGTCCGTGCCAACTACGGGCGCGCCGGATATTTTTGATAGAATGTCCGTTATGTTCCCCGGCCCGCAGGCGACATCTAGTATCTTATCGCCCTTGCTGATCTTAAGGAGCTCGATCAGCCTGCCGGCGGCTTTTTGCTGGACAAGCGATTTGTTCGCGTACTGTTTCGACACCGTGTCAAACGTGCTCATTGTGTCCTCCTGAAATAAAAAAACCATCTCGCGTTTCTTGGCGGATGGTTTGTGCGTTTATACTTGAGTTTAAAAAATATTAAAGCACGCATCTCCCCGCCAAAACGCCGGCGTGGCGTACTGTCAACAATCCCGGCAACATGGTTGTGTGCACACACAGGTTATTCACTCCTTAATTATACACCACGATCGATAAATAGTCAACTCTAGCGCGATGGGCAAGCAAAAATTTTTAGCTCGGAAATCCGACGGAGTAAAATAGAAAGCCGGGGAACAGGGTTAGTGAAAAATGGAATCGGGCTATTCAAAGCGGGGCTAATGTTTTTATATGATGTCAGCACAACGAATAATATAAGGGCAGGGTTGAGAAGTTACGGATAGTAGAAATAATAAATAACTATATCCTCTTCACTAACCCTGCCCTTTTTTTGCCCCGCCAAAGCCCCAAAAAATTTTGAAATATTTCCCAAAATTATGTTATACTAGCGGCAACAAACCCACGTCCCCCAAACCACCCCGTCGCACAAAAGCGGTCGGGCCGGGCGGGACAAAGGAGCTGCCGATGTCAGACAAGATTAAGCAGGTCGCTTTACGGATAAAGGCGCTGCGCGAGATCGCGGGTGTCGGAGCCGAGGCCCTGGCCAGAGAACTTAATATCCCCGTAGAGACTTATCTGAATTACGAAAGCGGAAAGACGGACATTCCCGTCAGCTTTCTGCTGGAATTTTCGCACAAGTTCAACGCCGAGCTCACATCCCTTTTGACGGGAGAGGAGCCGAGATTGCACCAGTATTGCCTCGTCAGGAAAGGCAAGGCGCCGACCGTTGACCGGAGAAAGGAATACAACTATTTCGACCTCGCCTATAATTTCATTCACAAGAAAGCTGAGGTGTTTTTTATAAAGGTAGATCCCCATCCCGAGAGCGTTAAGCGCAAATACTATTCTCATCCCGGCCAGGAGTTCACGTACGTGCTCGAGGGAACGCTGAAGATCGTATTGGACGGGCACGAGGTGGTGCTCGAAAAAGGCGACTCCCTGTATTTTGATTCTGGAAAAGCGCACGCCATGATAGCCATGAGGAAAAAACCCGCCAAATTTCTGGCGGTGATACTCTGATAACGGGCGGTGATCTATGCACACAAGATTTGACGCGGGAAAATTCGAATCTTACGAAGATTTTTTCAAAAACTACAAAGTGCAGGTGCCTGCCTCGTTCAACTTCGCTTTCGACGTCGTGGACGAGATAGCGAAGAAATCTCCCGAAAAAACCGCGATGGTCTGGTGCGACGAAAAAGGCGACTACAGAAAATTCACGTTCGGCCAGATAAAGCTCTATAGCGACAAGGCGGCCGGATTTTTCAGCGCTGCCGGCATAAAGAAAGGCGATCCCGTAATGCTGATCCTGAAACGCAGGTACGAGTTCTGGTTCGCCGCTCTGGCTCTGCACAAGATAGGAGCGGCCTGCATACCTGCCACACACCTGCTTACGGTAAAAGACATTGTTTACAGGAACAACGCCGCCGGTGTTAAGATGATAGTCTCGGTCGGCGACCCCGGAGTAGTCTCGCGCATAGACGAGGCGCAGAAAAGCTCGCCCACTCTCAAGCTTAAAGCCGCGCTCGGCGACTTCGAAGGCTGGTTTAATTTCGGCCGGGAGATCGAAAAAGCCCCGGAGCATTTCGAACGCCCCAGGGGAGCGCGCGCTCCCAAAAACAGCGACATATTCCTTCTGTATTTTACGTCGGGCACGACCGCCACGCCGAAGATGGTGCGGCACAATTTTACTTACCCGCTCGGCCACATCCTCACGGCGAAGTACTGGCAGAACCTGAATTCCGAAAGCCTCCACCTCACCGTCGCCGACACCGGCTGGGCCAAGGCCGCGTGGGGAAAGATATACGGGCAATGGATATGCGAAGCGGCTATCTTTGTCTACGACTACGACAAATTCGTACCAAAGGAATTTCTTGAGGTCATTACAAAATACGGCGTGACCTCGTTCTGCGCCCCGCCGACTATTTTCAGATATCTCATCAAGGAAGACCTTTCACAATACGATTTTTCGAAAATGAAATACTGCACCGTTGCCGGTGAGCCGCTGAACGCGGAGGTGTACAGCCAGTTCCTGAAGATGACCGGACTGCGGCTCATGGAGGGTTTCGGCCAGACAGAAACGACGGTACTGGTGGCAAATTGTCCATGGATGGAGCCGAAGCCCGGCTCGATGGGCAAACCCTTGCCCGGATACAACGTCGACATAGTGGACGAAAAAGGCCGTTCCTGCGAGCCGGGTGAAGAAGGGCAGATCGTGCTGAGGACGGACAAATCGAAGCCCGCGGGCTTGTTTGACGGCTATTACAAGGACGAGGAGCTTACGAAAAAGGTGTGGCACGACGGCATGTATTTCACCGGTGACGTGGCGTATAAAGACGAGGACGGGTATTTCTGGTTTGTCGGAAGAGCGGATGATGTTTTCAAAAGCTCCGGTTACAGGATAGGCCCGTTCGAAGTGGAGAGCGCGCTTCTGGAACACCCGGCCGTGATGGAGTGCGCGGTGACCGCGGTGCCGGACCCGGACAGGGGTCTTGCCGTGAAAGCTACCGTGGTGTTGACAAAGAAATATACCCCTGGTGACGCTCTTGTCAAGGAACTGCAGGATCATGTTAAAAAGGTCACGGCGCCTTACAAGTATCCCAGGATAATCGAGTTCGTGGATGAGCTTCCGAAGACCATCAGCGGGAAAATAAGAAGAGTTG
>CAZSIW010000128.1:0-6532 GCA_964606755.1 uncultured Elusimicrobiales bacterium
CCATAAAACATAAATTATATTGATTATTTGGAATTTTGTCAAATTGCTAACATCAGGTTGAATGCAGGACCTTCACTGATTCCCTGGCTATCATCAGCTCTTCGTTCGTTGGGACAACGACAACCTTAACTTTTGAATCATCCGTTGATATCACCGCGGGTTTTCCCATTGCCGCCGCGTTTTTTTCACTGTCCACCTTTATGCCGAAATACCCGAGCTCCTCAAGGGCTTTTTCCCTGATGGTCGGCGAGTTCTCACCGATCCCGCCCGCGAATACCACGGCGTCACAGCCGTCCAGCACTCCCATATAGGAGGACACGTATTTCTTTATCCTGTAACAAAATACATCAATCGCGAGTTTCGCCCTCTCCGATCCGGACGCCGCGGCTTTAAGGACCGTCCTCATGTCGTTCGATATTCCTGATATTCCCAGAAGACCGCTCTTTTTGTTAAGCAGAGATGACAGGTCGTCAGCAGTTATCTTTTCAAGGTTCATGAGGTGAATGAGTATGGCAGGGTCAATGTCTCCGCACCTTGTGCCCATGACCAGCCCTTCAAGCGGCGTAAAACCCATGGACGTGTCCATGGAATGTCCGTTCTTAACAGCGGTGATGCTGCAGCCGTTGCCCAGATGGCACGTTATGAATCTTGAGCGGGTGTACGGTATGTTGAGAAGTTCCGCGGCCTTCTGGCTTACATAATTGTGCGAGGTGCCGTGGAAACCGTATCTTCTTATGTTGTATTTCTGGTAGAGCGAATAAGGAAGGGCGTAAAAATAAGCCTGCTTTGGTATAGACTGGTGGAAAGCCGTGTCGAAGACCGCCACCTGCGGTATACCCGGGAGCAGTTTGTGGCAGGCCTCGATCCCCTCATAGTTGTGCGGGTTGTGCAGGGGAGCCATGACAAAACAAGCTTTTATGTCGTGAAGCACTTCCTCGGTTATGGGCACCGAGCTCGAGAACTTTTCCCCGCCGTGCACTACCCTGTGGCCGATTATGGAGATCTCGTTTATATCTTCTATGACCCTGTGCTCAGAATCTATCAGGCTCCTGAGTATCAGCTCTATTGACGTGACATGGTCTTTTGCCTTGCAGGGCTCTTTTATTTCCTGGTTGCCGTTAGACTGGTGCTTGAAATAAGCCTCGGGAAGGCCTATGCATTCAATGATGCCTGAACCGATCTTCTTTTCCCCGTCCATCTCGAAGAAGGTGTATTTGACCGATGAAGAGCCGCAGTTTAATACTAAAACTTTCACAAATACTCCTGTTTTTTAGCGAAATTAGTTTCACGAAATTGGAAATTAGCTTCGCTGCGCTCGCGAAATTGACAACACGTCAAATCTATAGGTTTTAATCTCGTCCGCCTAGGCGGACTAATTTCGTCGTTGCTATTAATTTCGTGAGCTTAAGCGAACTAATTTCCTAATTTTTTAATTATAGCATCTCCCATCTCTTTCGTCCCGGCTGACCCGCCGAGGTCGTAGGTGACGTTCTTGCCTTCGGCTATCACGCTCTCAACGGCTTTCTGCAGCCTGTTGGCGGCGTCCGTCTCGCCGAGATGGTCGAGCATTAGCCTGGCTGACAATATAAGAGCTGTCGGGTTAACTTTGTTGAGGCCCTTGTACTTCGGGGCCGAGCCGTGCACCGCTTCGAACACGGCGCACTCTGTCCCGAAATTCGCGCCCGGGGCAACACCGAGGCCGCCCACAAGCCCGGCGCAAAGGTCGGAAATTATATCGCCGTAAAGGTTCGGAAGCACCAGCACATCGTAAAGCTCCGGCTTCTGCACCAGCTGCATGCACATGTTGTCTATAAGCCTTTCATCGTAGGCGATCCTGCCTTCGTATTCTTTGGCGACTTCTCTGCAGGCTTCATAGAATAATCCGTCGGTAAATTTCATGATGTTCGCTTTCGCCACGGACGTTACTTTCTCTCTGTTGTGTTTCACTGCGTATTCGAAGGCGAACCTGGCTATGCGTTTTGAACCGGCTCTGGAGATAGGTTTTATGGAGATCGCGGAATGGGGCGCTATTTTTTTCGGGGCGTAGGCTGTTATCTCAAGCGCCTCTTTGCTGTCGGGGGCGAACTCAACGCCCGCGTAGAGGTCTTCGGTGTTCTCTCTAACCACCACGAGGTCGATGTTGTCGAAGCGTGACTTCACGCCTTTTATGGTCTTGCAGGGCCGCAGGCAGGTGTAGAGGTCGAGCTCTTTTCTAATAGCTACATTCACCGAGCGAAAACCCGTGCCGATAGGAGTTGTCGCGGGAGCCTTGAGCGCCACTTTGTTCTTGCGTATCGAGGCCAGCGTCGCTTCGGGAAGCGGCGTGACGTATTTCTGCGCGGCGCCTATTCCTGCTTCCACCCGCTGCCAGTTTATCTTTACGCCGGTCGCGTCCACTACTTTGACGGTCGTTTCAACAAGCTCCGGCCCTATGCCGTCGCCCATTATAAGAGATACATTATATACTTTTGCCACTAAAAGCTCCTTTGATAAATGGAATTTCTCAGGTTGGTTTTATCTATTATAAATAAAATTCAGTTTTTTGTCAAACAAGGGACGGGTGGAGTTTTATGGCTGGCGCCATGCGGGTTTGTCATTCCCGAACGCTTTTATCGGGAATCCAGAGGTGTTGCTATGTTTTTACTACCTCCTCTATTCGGTAAGCTTCACTTTTTAACCGCTTTTACAATCCCGCGGAGTGAACCGTCAAAAGTAGGACGAAAAACCTCCACCGTTAACCCTTCCATCGCGAAAACCTCACCGTATTCTTTTGTGTGTGATTTGTCGGCGATGATCGCTGTTCCATTCGGTTTCAAAACTCTCGCGATTTCCCGGCAGGCTTTCTTTCGTTCGTCTTCTGTAGGGATGTTATGTATACAGAGGTTGGAAAGAACCACGTCAAAGGTCTCATTGGGAAAGGACATGCTTCGCACATCTTCGTTCCTTACTTCAACTTTTTCAAGGACTCCCTCAAGCTCGGCATTTTTCATGGTGTATTGATAATTATTATTATGCATATCCTGCGAATTCCAAATATCAATGCCGATGCTCTTTCCCAGGGTCAGTTTTTTGGCGGCGCCGATCATTAATAGTCCCCGTCCGGTACCGATATCGAGGACTGTTTCATTTCCTTTCCAATCGATCATGGAGATCATCTTGTCCCTGCGGTGCAGTTTGCCGAGCATAACGTAATAAAGATATGAACCACAAGCAAGAACGGTAAGCGAACCGCAAAGCATAAGAACAAAGGCCGCGATCTTCAGTATAAGACCGGGTAAAGTGATCAAAGCAGCTCCCCCGCCAAAACAAGCTACCCCCGCAATACAAACAATGGTGATGATGAAAGGCGAACCATCTAAACCATAATCCGGTTTTGAGTTCAGTGCGCTATTTGTCATGATTTCCTCCTGGAATATATGGGGTAAAGCCTTGACCCCGTTTTCAACAAGGCGAGGGAAGGATTTTATGGTTGACCTCATGTGTCTCTTGTCATTCCCCGGCTTGAATAGTAATAAGGGACGTCCCTGTTATTTGTTTTCATCCGTTTTAATTTCTTCCACGGCCCAGGAATCCTTAAAACTTTTGCCCGCATCGCTGCCGCCGGAGGCTCTTACCCAGTAGAGCCATCCCTGGCTTCCCCAGAGCTCTGAACTGCCCCAGTAAATGTTGTCAACAATTATATCATTATCCGTGTGAAAAGTAATAAAGTCTCCACCGTCGCGGCCGAAATATTTGTCTTCGTGCTTGAAAAGAACGGCGCTGGTAACGTCCACGGGAACCCAGCCGGTGTTTTTGGCCCAAAACTCAGCTTTCACGTGGAACGAGTCGCCTGTTGAGGCCCACCTGCCCGCCAGCGTGCGCGCGGGGACGCCGTTGGCGCGCATCACCGCCGTAAAAAGTGAGGAAAACCCGACGCAGTCCGTAGTTAAACTCCTGCAGGAGAGAGAAGGTGTTTTGTTGGCCCGCGCGAAATTTTCCGGAGAGTATTTTCCTTTTTCCGCGATGAACCTGAAAACCTTGTAAGCAAAAGCGATGTCGCTCTGCGAAGGTTTCTTTATCAGCTCGGAGTTTTGTGCCAGCCACGATCTAAATTCTTCCCTGTCCCAATCTATGGTTTTGGACGGCTGCAAATATCGGGCTTTTGAAACGTCATCAAGCTCTTCTACCGGTGTGCCGTATTTCCCGGGCACGAGTTCTCTGGAGAATAACTCCATTTCATACTCTATCCTGATATCCACGCCATGGTTGTTTTGCGCATCGGTATTAAAGCGTTTCAGGAACATCTCTCTTTTCGCCGGGCTTAATTCGTTGGTGAGCGCTATGTCTGCAGCGTTCCCGTTCAGGAACGCCTGATATTTGAGGAGCGATTGCGTGCCGTGCTCCGGCGGCTTCGGGGTGATCAATATCCATTCATTCACATCCAGCGCCGGCATACTGATCTTTGCGCCCAGGCTTGCCTTAACTCTCTTAACTTTGTGGGTTTTGATAATATAATCCGTATTAGAATTATAGCCAATTTCGCCGTGGCACCCCATAAGGGCAATCACGCAAAACATCGTAACAGCAATTTTAGCCCAGTAGTTTGGTTTCATAAAATATTTACGGACATAATATAGATTGTGACGCAACCTTTGCCTAGATAAGTATTGTGTCCCGGAATTCTGTTCAGCACGATATTTGGCGCATGCAGTCTTAATAATATTTCTTTATACCGCCGAAACCGAATTGCCTGTTATTTCTCGTCATGCGGATAAAGTAGCGCAGCCGCTTCGCAAACTCTCTGGGCCGGGTCCGCGCCCCTTCGATAAAAGCGACGCGTATCCTCTTGTATGCTGGCGAGAATTTCTGGAAATATTTCCAAGCGGGCGGATCGGCGCGAAGCTTCTTCAGAATATCCGGGGGAACGACAAATTTTTCTTCGAGATCACCCTTCAGGTTTGCGACGACCTCCGGAATAACTTTCCCCAGCTTTATGAGCTTCCGCAGCCGTTCCTTGTTCGCTTCTGAATACTTGCTGCGGGGCCTCCGGGGTGAAAAACGCTGCGCATAAGAGTTATCGTCTATCCCCCTCACGGTACTGTCTATCCAGCCGAAGCAGAGCGCCTCTTCAACCGCGTCGTTATAAAGGAGGCGCGGCCTTTTACTATCCTTTTTCGGATACACGAGCCAGATTTCCTTCTCAACCGCATGATGCTTTTCAAGCCACTTACGCCATACCTTCCTGTCCGCAGTATAAAATGTCTTTCCCAACTTCATTTGTCATTATAGGGTCCGAGAGGACTCCCCTCCGAACATGAATTAAAATCCGGGCTGTATATCTCTTCCCATATCCCTAGAAATTCAATTGACTTTAGGGTCTTGCAATCATATCATACATCATTAGCCCACAAGTAAATGTTGTATTACAAGATCTGACCCCTTCTATTTATTGCTTATCAGCGAGAAATTTTTGTTTCAATGTTATACTTATCAAATACAAATTCCTCGTTGTCTGCAATATCAGAGTTTTCGATATTATACACATAGTGTATTAAGACTTTTACTTTCCCAATATTGTCAGTGCCTAAATTAGCTATAACTGTTTTTATAACTCCTCCATCATTAGCTAAATAATCAGAATCTATCTCTGACAATTTAAATACTTTATCGAATCCGCCTTTTATTACAGTTGGATCGAATGTACATTTCAATTTTCTAATAGGTGATTTTCCTAAATTAATGATTTGCAAACTGTATATATTGTTGTCATTACTTATCACTGACTCCATTCTTAATTTTAGATATGGTTTAATATTATATTTTCTGTCATTTTTCATTTCTTCAATCGTATTCCTTGCGTTGACAGTACTATTTTTTGCCTCAGTAAGCATTTTATTTGAGATTTCATTTTGTTTAGCAACTTGATGCCCATTCCATATAGCTAAACCAATCGACACAATAGTTGAAACAACTATAACTTTCCCTAAAGCTGCTTGTATACGAGCAGATTGTGCTTGAGATACGGTAGCATTTTTTATCTCCTTTTGTGTTTCCAAGGTTTCTAATGATATTTTTTTAGTTTGTACGTAAGTGGTTATTCTATCGATATATGCAACTATGTACTTGTCACATTCTGTTTTTAAACTGTTTTTTGCTTTTTCCAACTCAACATCGGTCCAATTCAGATGATGCCTATCCTTTATTGTTAAAAGCTCACGGACGACACAATCGTAATATTTCAGAACTATATTGCTTATTTCGCAGGATTCATCCTTAATCGCTTGATCTAAGCCAGTAGTGTTGCGATCTATTCCAGACTGAAACACTGTAAATCTTTTTTCTATGTATTTTCTTAAAGTTTCATACTGGCCTTGACACATCTCTAACGGAAGTTTTCCAAATCCGTCAAATCCTGCATCATGTTCTGTTTCTAAGTGAACATACATTTCCCTTTGAATAGTTTTCGGAATTTCATTTTCTATACTATTCCATAATCCGTTTGATAATGCATCCATATATCCTCCATCAGTTCGATTTAACGAACGTTTCGCTT
>CAZSIW010000129.1:0-6530 GCA_964606755.1 uncultured Elusimicrobiales bacterium
GACTCAACCGCGTTCTGGACAAGGACATCGATTATCTGCGTTAAGACCGTCTCGTCGGAAACAAAGTTCGGGAACTTCTTTTCCTGCGGGAACGATATTTTGATCTGTTTTTTTACCTGCAGCTCGTAATATTTCCTCTTCAGGGCGTCCCAAAATCCGGGCCACATAATCTTTTCCCATGTTGGCCTGGGCAGTTCAAGCAGGCCCTGGTAGAGGTCAAGGGTCCTGGTGATCTTGGAGCTGATATCGTCCATCACGGCCATGTCGGGGGATATCTCGCTTAACAGCCTGTTATTTTTCCCGGACAACATGCCCCTTATTGTTTTTGATTTCTTTTGCTTTATCTCGCCCCATTTTTCCATGCAGTACTGGGTCGTGCCGGCGAGCACGCCGCAAAGGTCTCTCAAACGCGCCGAAACCGCCTCGGCCTCGGTCACGGCAACCTGCCGCACATAGGCTTCGTAGTCCTGATTTTTCTTTATCAGGGCTTCGCGTTCTTTCTGCCAGCTTTCCCTGTTCTTATCGAGGTTGTCGGAAAAATGTTTAAGCTTTCCCTTGATATCCTCAAGCTCCTGGCTCAGGACCTTATATTCCCTGTCTTTCTGTTCAAATTTTTTCTCGTTCTCCTGTTTATACTCTTCCGTTGTGAGCCTGGCGTCATCCTTGTCTTTCTTCATCGCGTCTATTGTTTTTTTAAGATCGAGAAGCTGCTCCCTCAGGAACTTCGTCTCGGCGGCCTTTTCCAGGAACTTCGCCTTCATGCTGAACTCGTCTATCCCTGAAATGGAACGAAGGATATCGTTCTCTTCTTTCATACTTTCGGCTCTCTCCAGGTGTTTGCTGAAGATCTTGTCCGCTTTGTAATGATAGCTCTCTATCTCCGCTACAAAAGCCTTGAGAGCGGACTCGGGAGCGACCTCTGAAAACCGCCCGAAGATCGCCTTTTTAACTTTTTCAAATTCTGTTTCCAGTTCTTTTACCATGTTTTTGCCTTTCTTTTTTCCTATCCCCTATTCCCTTTTCTCTGCCGTCACGGTTTAGGTATCACCAGCTCTTCACCGGGCCTAGGCTGTCCCCTTTCGATCTTCGTTGGGTTCGCCGTATATATCAACTGCCATTTATTGGGGTCCCCGTAAAACTTTTCAGCCACCGAACGCAGGGTATCTCCCGGTACCACCCTGTGGTACTGCGGCCACGTAATCACCTTCACTTCAGCCTTGACCTTCGGCGCCTGCGGCCTCTCACCCTCTTTTCTAGTCGGCACGGGCTTTTTGTTGAGCTCCTCCGACACGCCGGGCAGGGAGTTGATGTCCGCGTCGGGATTTTTCTTGTATTCGTTGAGGATTATTATTTCCTTGGCGAGCTGTGATTTTTTCGATTCGAGGTCCTGGATCTCGTACTCAAGGTTCGCGGCCTTGTCTATCGTGCGGTTAAGGTAAACCTCCGAGAAATCCTTCCCGCCGAACCTGTAGCGCAGGCTTGCCTGAAAAATACCCGACCCCTCGTCCCCGCTGGTGGGCCACTGGTAAGCGACGTCAAAACCGAACGGCCACAGCCACGAGCTCAGGCCCGTAGTTACATAAGAGTTGGGCGAGCTTAACAGCCCGACCCTCCAGGACATGAGCCCCTGGAACAGATCGTTCTCGAAACCTCCGGAAAGATAATACCTGTCGCCGTACCATTTGAGGTCGCCGGTTACCCTGCCGTAACGCGAATAGTAAAGCCCGCCCCACGAAATGCTCGTGGGAGCAAGCGCCCCGTCGGCGGAAAGAAGATTCGTGATCGCAACGCCGGCGGTGAATTTTTTTGGTATAAAATCTGTCTGCAGACCTCCGTCGAACATGAACGAGCTGGAATGCGTGGCCGTATCAGTCCTCCATTTCATCGCCGTGCCCCATCTGCTCGCGTAGCGGCCCAGCTGTGTCGTGTTGGAATAATTGAACCCCGTCTCCTGCACGCTTTCGCCGCCAAGGCTGTAGCTGTTAAAGTGGACCGCCGCTTTCCTGGAGTCAAGATGCGTCCACGGCCACACATACACCATGCCGTCGGAAGTCCCGGGAGAACCGTTGTTATATAAGCCTCCCAGATTCAGAGACAATTCCGGCGTCTCGACGCCGTTTATACCGGCCGGGTTCGAATAGAGCGAGCCTATATCGCCGTTCACCGCGGTGAACGCGTTTCCCATACCCATCGCCCTTGTGCCGGAAAAATCAACGGCGTACGCAAGGCTACAAACCGTTATCAGAATCGCTGTTACAATCGCTCTCTTCATTCAGCTTTCATCCTAATTGTCTTCTTGTCGTTCTTTCTCTATTCCCTATCCTCTTTTCTCTGCCTTTACTATTGGAAACTAAGATCATCCAGAAATATCTGCCAAGGCGTATCGCTCTTTCCTGAGACCACGAATTTCAGTTCCTTTATTCTTTCTATGTTGAAAACGCCGTTACCCTTGCTTTCGGGAGACCTCTTCCAGCCGCTTGGAAATGCGATGGTGTTTGAAAACCCCTGTTTTCCAACGAGAGAAAGCTCGGGTGAAAGCCAGAGCTCATCGTCCGCGTCCACAAGGCCAATGCAAACGCTCAGATCGCGCTCCATGGTCCGGACCGATGTGTATACCTTTATCCAGACCTTCATGCTCGAATAAGTCGAGAAATCCTGTGTGTCGATGAATCGCCTGGTGACGGTACCAGCAGGACCCTTAGCCTGAGTGAAGGGGTTAAAATATAACTTAAGCGCTCCCTTGCCGCTCTTTACGTCCTCGCTATCCCAATCGACTATAAGCTGGCACTGCTTTGCCTGTACCAGCTCGGCTGGATAGGCCAATAGGGTCTTGATCCTGCCGTCTTCAAAATCATCCCCGTGGAACTGCCTCTCGGCAGGCGGCAGGAGAACCTTATTCTTCCAGAAAAGCGGATCCACAAAAAACGGGTTGTCGCCCCTGGCCGCCACAAGGTAGAGGGCCGAAGTAAAAATATCTATGTCCGGCCCGCCGCCCACAGCCGGAAGCCCGCAGGAACCCATGGTTTTTTTCGACCAGATCAGGTTCTTGGCGACATCGTCAAGAATAGTTTTGTCCTGGCCCTGGCGGTCGTACATCTTATACACGAACGAAAGCAATATCCTGTTGTAAAAATCCGTAGGCTCGGGAAAACCGCTCCATCCGTCGTAAGTGGGCCCCAGAACGAGGCACGCGAAGAGGCTGTCAGTGAGGTCGAAATCGCCCTGGAATATCTTTCTCCTGAAAGCTTTTTTCTCATCGCTCCACATGAACTTGCTCAAGAATCTTATGGTTCTCCACGCGGCAAACCTGTACTCGCTCTTCTCCGTCCATTTCCACAGCTTCGGAAACACGGACAAAGCAAGCATATTGTCAAAAGAATTGAAATATGTAAGAGGCGTGTTGCCCCAGGTTCCCGCCGATATGCCGCTCTCGGGGCCCTCTAGGTCCAACACCACTTTTGCGAGGCTCTCGGCAAAAGGCTGGAACTTGTTGCTGCCTGTCTTCAAAGAATATTCGTTTACCGCTACCAGCAGCCAGAGCTGTGTCTGCGAAAGTATCTCGCTTGAGAGCGGCTCGCCGTTGGCCTGATAATACCTGAAAAAACCCTTGAACTCGCCTGTCTCTGAAGCCTTCTTTTCGAGGCTGTAGAAATAATTCAGCACCCTCTCTGCCCTGTCGATGTGTCCCCTCGAAAGAAAAACCAGGGCGCTTAAAACCTCTTCTTCAACGGTAAAATTGTCTTTGTTCTCCGCCAAAACAACACCAGATTCCAACTGCTGGCAGGAGAACCAGTAATACATCGAATCGATATTGGAAAACCGTTCGCCGGGGCAGGCGTACGCGCAAACAAAAACAACAAGAAAAGAACAAGAGATGATGAATCTCAAATAGGAAAGCATTTTAATAAAAATATACTTAAATTTTACTGATTTGTCAAAGAGTTTTTGATAAATATACCACGCAAATATCCCGGCCAGCCAAACCTTTGAATTCCCACAAAAGTTGTTTGCAACAAAAAACCGCTGTCGGATATTGGAAATTGCATTTCAGGCAACTGCCAACTAATCCAACAGCGGTTTTTTTCTACGACTTAAACCATAACTTAGAACTTATAATACATCGTAAGATCAATAGTTGATCCTCTCGGCGCCTCAACAGACAGCCTGAACGGCGCGGCTACGAGATCTCTGTTGTTAAAAATATTCTTGCCGGCAAGCGTAAGGTCCAACGTATTTTTTATCACATTTTTCCAGCATATGCCTAGATTAGCATAAAACTGGTTGTTTACATATTCCCATTCGCCTCCGGTAGTATAATTGAAATAACCCGGCTGTTGAGTAAAGTATTGCACAGCAGGGCTTATGCACACATTATCTGTTACATTATACTCGCCTATTAAATTTGCCATAACCTTGGGCACCGCTATGCAATCGCCCTGCGGATTCGCGACAGAAATAGTAATACCGCCCGCGCCTAAGCTGCTGGGAGTATTGCCGTTATAGGAAGTGTATGGAGTAAAATCTGTTTTCTGATAACTCGCGTTGGCTATTAAATTGAATTGTTTACTGAACTTTGTCTGTATTTCAAATTCAACTCCGCCGCCGCTAAAATTGCCAACGTTTGTGGCCGGATTATACCATGAAATATAGTTGTCCAGTTTCTGAGTATAAAGGTTTAACGATATTCTGCTTTTTGCCGCGTAAAGAATATTATCCAATTCTAATGTGCTCAAAACTTCCGGCACAGTGGCGTTCGGCAGCACCGCCCAGTTAAAATATGGATTTTTTTGGTCTCCCCATATTAGATTATATGTACTGGCGGCAGTATCAGGCATATGAGTCGCTGTATTGTATATCAATTTCGTAATAAACTTGTCTTCGGGCTTATAAACAAGTGCTACCCTGGGTGAAGGCCAGATTTTATTTACGTCTTGCACGATGTTATCCTGATCAAACCTGCACGCGCCTGTCAAAGTAAGTTTACTATTTATTTTGTATTCATCTGACAAATATGCGCCAATAGTGGGGATATCTGCATCCGCGATCATCGGGTACGCATACGTAGCGCCTGCGGGAGTCTTACTCAAATCCGGATATCCGGGGTTGTCCAGCAGGAAATAATTGTCGCGCACTTGCCTGTCTTTGTATTGAAGCCCAGCCTGGAAAAAGTTACTCTCCTTTTTATATTGAACGGAATACTCTAATCCGTAATCTTTTTCATTCCAGTCGAGAGTATTGACATTATTATTAGGATCTGAAGGATTGCCGCCGTATGATGTCCTGACAGTTCTTTTTGAATCATAAATAATCTTAAAATTGCCTGTCAAACCCTCAAACAAACTATCAAGGCTGTGATTATTTTCAAAAACCAGTGAATCCATATATTCCTGGCGATGGCCTGGCGCTTCCGAAGGATCTGAATCAGGATTACCCCCGTTTGCTGTATCGCTGTTGATTGAATTTGCCAGAATGGTCCAGTTATTAACCTGCATTCTGCCTGTAATCATATAGCTGGGATAAATAGTTAAAACATTGCCTTGATAGTTTGCATTATCATTGGCGATCAGGCTCTGTGACGGCCTTATGTTTGTGCCGTCATCTTTATTAACGGTTGCGGACAACATGTAATTTATTTTATCCGATACTTTTTCTCCAGTCACCAATGATAGCGCCTGTTTGCCCTGATCGCCTACGTGAACAACGACCTCACTTGATTTCTCAGGTGTTTTTGTTATCAAATTGATTATCGCGCACAAAGTGTCCGCTCCGTATAAAACCGATCCGGGGCCTACTATAATTTCGATTCTTGCCACATTGTCAAGATTTATCGGCCCTTCTAAACAGCCTTCATTCGCGCTGATTAATGGATGGCCATCCAGCATTATAGTAATCTTTTCATTATCGTTCGGCGCTATGCCTCTCACCTGTGCCACGCTCGTGATATCTTTGTAAAACACGTTCATGCTGGGTATAGTTTTCAGCACATCCGACAGCGTGTTATAGCCTCTTTCTTTGATTTGCTCTGCCGTAACAACATACATCGCGTTCGGCGCCTCATCAATGGACTCCTCGTGCTTTGACGCCGTTACCACCTGAGGAATATCCATAAATAACAAATTCTCTATAGCTGATTGTGAGGTAAAAGCAGGAACTGGAACCGATGTAACTACTGCAACAAGCATTACAACAATTAACAGCGATCTGTACATTTGACCTCCAAAAATATTCTTTCGGCACTGGAGTTTATGATTCCATCAGCAAGAGAATTGAAGATATTCAATGTTTGTTGATTATTGGAAAATAATTGATGTGTATGTTTGGCTTTACAGGACACGTAAATAAAGTTGACTGATCTAATGCTGGATATTATCATATGTTCCTGACGATATTATGGTTATTTATTATTTTTTTGTCAATAGTTTTTTAAGAATGGTGAACATAACCAAACAAACCGTATATCAAATATTTCCGAGAATAGAATTACAAATCGAAGTTATGTGCGAATTTATGCTTCTCATATGGTCTATGAG
>CAZSIW010000130.1:0-6519 GCA_964606755.1 uncultured Elusimicrobiales bacterium
CGAGAGTCTTGTATTTTTGTTTGGCCTGATCGAGCGTGGTCTGAAGCCCCCTGAGGTTTTTCTCGACTTCCATCTTTTTCTGAGCTTCCAGAAAAACGCTCTGGTGTTTTGTTTCCTCCAGCTCTTTTTCTTTCTCTGAGAGCCTCTGTGTCCAGCTTTTCACATCGTCACCGAGAACTCTCTCCACTTCCGCAAGATCGCTCTGTATTTGCTGCTGCAGCAGCGAAAGCTCGCTCTCCCTCTTGGCCCTTTCCTTGTCGGACCTGAAAAGAAGAGTGTCTATCTGCGCCTTCAGAGCAATGCCTTCTTCCTCTTTCTGTTTGATATTCTGATACCAGTTCTCTCTCTCGGAGTTTATCCTGGCTTCTATCCCTCTTATCTGTTCCTGTGCTTTCTGGCAGGCCTGTTCGAGATGTTCCTTATCAATAGGAGACACGACAAGCTGGGGCTCTTTAGGCTCCAGCGCGTTGTTATGAACTTTTGGAAATTCTTTTTGAAGACTATCTTTTTTCGGTTCCATCTCTTATCCTCTTACCCAACCAAACCTTTCTGCTGATTAAGCCATTCGCGCAGAGACTGGTCATCGGGATTTATCTCAAGGGCTTTTTCAAAAGCCGCGATCCCTTCCTGCGTCCTGCCTAGCGAATACAGCGAGTTGCCCAGGTACTGATGCAAACCCGCGTCTGATGGATTGAGCTGAATGCAGTACTCAAAATAGCTCAGAGCCTCTTCGAACTGCCCCGCCTCATAGAAACCTACTCCAGCGTTGAAATACTCGGTGTAGCTCGAATCGCCGGCCGCCGCTCCGCCTGCGCCACCGACTACATCCTGCGCGCCTTCCAGAATAACATTCTTGGGTTTTTCCCTAATGAATATCTTACCATCCCGTTCAAGCTGCTTTATCATATCAAGTATCTTCTTTCTTTCTTCCTCAATCTCTTCGGGGGTAAGCGGCCTGCCGTACTCCATCTCCTCCTTCAAGACGGCAGACGCGTTGGCCGACATGTTCATAAAAAATTTATTCAGGACATCGACAGGCGCGTCTCTCAACGCCTTAGCCATATTGTCCGATTTAAGTTCTCTTATAACGACCTGCATGGCCTGGTCTGGAAAACTAGGAACATCATCGAACGTTATTATGAACTTCTTTACCTTTTCGTAAAGTTCTGCTTTTTCATTCTTCAAATACTCAAGTATATTGTCCCTGGTCGCCTTGTCCACCTGGTCGAGAACTTTCAAAAGATGGTCCAGTCCGCCTATCAGGAAATCGACTTTTTCTTTAAGATCGTTATCTACGTTCATCACCTGTTCCTGGTTCATCTGCCTGATAGTTGCCATCTCGATCGCCACTTTAGCCTGGATCTCGGCCGGCAGGGAACTCAATATCTCTTTGACATATTCAGGCTTAAGATAACTGATCACAAGCGAAATATACTGAGTAGACTCTTTACGGATCAAATAGATCAGGCGCTTCAGGTTATCATCATCAACATATTTGAAGGGTATATATTTCTTTTTTTCCCTGTCCATGGCCTCGAGGTCCGC
The DNA here is from genome assembly GCA_964606755.1 of uncultured Elusimicrobiales bacterium. GTDB lineage: Bacteria > Elusimicrobiota > Endomicrobiia > Endomicrobiales > CAZSIW01 > CAZSIW01. Next base: position 1,546 of record CAZSIW010000130.1, read on the forward strand.
AAGCCCGCCGACCCCTCCTCCGCCACCGCCGCCTTTGCCGCCCTTTCCATCGCCCTCTTCCCCTTCCGGGCCGCCTGCAAATTTTGAGTCAACAGTCACCTCCGTGCCGCCTTTCTCGCGAAGCGTACGAACATAGGAGCGGAAAAAAGCCGACAGGGGACCGAAAAGAAAAAACAGCAAGAGCGTCGCTATTACAGTCGGAACCAGTATGTAAGGCTCGAGCATCCTGTCCCAGAAACCGAGAGTGAACTTTGTTTTCTTGAACTCTATTTTATCGCCGCGCTTGGTGTCTATTTTTAACGCCACCATTATCGCTTCTTTCACGGTATCCAGTTTTTCTTTCTGGATTTTTTCGTCGTGCAGTACCGTGACCGTCTGTTTCCTTATAACCGTTCTCACTTCGAAAGTTGTCTTGGTCGCCTCTCCAGACTCCTGTTTGGACTCAGCAGGGGGAGTTCCGGCTTCGTTAGTGACCGACTTAGGGTTTGGAACGCCGGGAAGCAGAAAATCCATATCGTTGAGCTTTTTCTTCTTTTCGTTCTTTTGCTCCGCGGCAGCCTGTTTTGTAACTTTTGTCTCTACACCGAGCTCGACCTCGACTATCACCACAGCCTTTCCTACGCCGAGTATCTTATCGAGCACATGCTGCTGGAGGTAATCCGCCTTTTCTCTCTCAAACTTCGATTCCTGGTCCAACAGGGAAGGCTGTTGTACTTCGTTAACTTCATTGTTCTGATTTGCCGCGAAAAGTGGCACTTTAATTGCGCACATCGAGACGACAAGCAACGGGATTATCGCACTTCCCAAAATCTTTCCTCTTGAAATTTGAGTGATATTTTTCATTTTATTACTCCACAACCACTTAAATAAGGCAGGGGATTTGGCTCCCTCCTGCCGCAAAATCGATTCTATTTTCATGTGTTTGTGCGCAATATTTTTTTCCATTTCTCTTTTTTGCACTTCTTCGGACTCCTTGTATTAAGTTTAACGTAAAGTATGCTTAAATTCAATGCTTTTTTAAAAAATTCATTTTAATCATTTAGGCAGCTGGTTCAAGAACTCCGGCACAACCTTATTCGTCGGGTCAAGTTCAAGAACTTTCATCCATATTTCCTTTGCTCTCTCAGGCTGATCCATCATGAAGAATGCAGAACCCATTATTTCAAGCGCGGTCAGGTTTTCGGGCTCAAGATTCAGCACTTCCTGACATTTCATCAGGGCCTCATCATATTTGCCCTCTATTATGGCCTGCCTCGCGTCGTAAACCTTCTGGTCTATGATAGTGAACCCCACCACCTCTTCTTTCTGGGCATCCGTTTCTTTTATTCCGCACTCTTTTTCTATGGCATTGAGAAGACCCAGCAGTTTCATGTTCTGCGGATTCTTGTAATACGCGTAACGCAGGGCGTTGACCGCGGTCTTGTTATCGCCTTCTATGTATCCGGCAATACCCTTGCGCACCGAGACAACTTCTTCGCTCTCGCCGGTCGCGGACGGCACGTACCCTACCACTAGGTGCGCCTTGCTATACATCTTTTGAGCTTCTTTATTGCCGGGTTCTATATCAAGCGCGGCATCGATACGCTCTACGGAGAGAATGAAATTACCCTGTCTGTAAGCCTCGACGCCTTCCTGCAGGTATTTCCTGACCAGGGCTTCCCTGTTCTGCACGATTGATGGTCCGAACCGCCACGAAGCCGAGATGCGGTTGGACAAACCCAGATCCTCAATACCAAACGCATAATCAATGCTGTAATCTTTGTATTTTACACCGAAGCCCGCGGAAGTCTCTCTTATTCCGCTCTCTCCCTGGAACCCCATTCTCATCGCAAGAAAATTCATCAGCCAGTATTCAGCCCCGATATTCCAGGTCATCGATGCCGACATATTCTTGCTTAAATCCAGCGCGGCCACGAGCTTATCCCTTAAGAATCTGTAACTTGCGCCGCCCTTGAATATCAGAGGGAGCTGGTCGTCCGTGTCGCCAAAACTCGTGCTTAAAAGGTTTTGAATTCCGAAACCGAGCCTCAGCCCCTGGGTCTGAGGATTCAATCCGTTGATAAGAATACTTGCGTCAAAAGTTGCGAAACCGTTCGATGAGGTATCCAGGCTCTGTGATATATATTTCCCTGATACTCCTATCGAAATATTCTCTTTTATTTTGCGTCCATAGGCAGCCGTAAACGCCGTCTGTTCGCTGTCGAACGTACCGAGATTCTGGATACTGGTTATATCTGTCATTGTATTATCATAAGTAATACCTATCTTTTCAAATCCAGTTGAAGAAAGACGTGTGAGGTTGAAGCCAAACACCCCCATTCTGGGTGTCGGGTGTACATAAGAAATAAAATCATATGATGTGTCCGCGAACAGGGTTACATGCAAAGCCATCAGTTCTTTTCTGTCAAGCTGCGTAAGGCCGGCGGGGTTCCAGTACGATGCCGAAGCATCATCAGAAACGGAATAGAATGCATTGCCCATTCCAAGCGCTCTGGCGCCTGCACCCCACGCAAGGAACTGGCCAGGTTGACCTCCAGTACCGGTAGCGGCAGTAGTGGCATCAGCATAGAGCACTGGGATTGAGCAGAAAAATATAAAAGCCGCGAAAATCAAAACGTTGACCGTCTTGATTTGAAGCGCCTCTATTAAGTTGATAATTTCTATCGACCTTTTCATTTCATTAACCCCTGCTTAGTGTATAACCCCTATTTTTCTTGTGATTACTATCGGTTTTGACCCGTATGATATCTCTATCTGGCAAATATAGCCGCCTTTTGCGACTTTCTGACCATTTTCATTAGTCCCATCCCAGATGAGCTTATTCAAACCTGATATGTTCTGAAACTCAGGATAATCTCTTACGATGTAACCGAAAATATCGTAAATCCTTATCTTTACGTTCGCCTGGCTTGCCACTGAATATATTATCGTCGTAGCTTCGCTGCGGCTATCGAATGGATTTGGATAGTTCGAAAGAATTGTACTGCTTCCGACCGAAAAAAGATCGGCAGAGGATATTGCAGGTATGAGCAATATCACCGCTATCACAATTACTCCCGTAAGCCTGACAATCCATTTTTTATCCATTTTCTTACCCTTTACTTAAAAATACATTGACTTTTAAAGAAAAAAACCGAATTGTCGATTGACAATCCGGTTACCTTCTGTGTATATATAGTGAACATTACCTTGTTTCACTACATATCTGCCGTTTCTGTACTTCCATTCAGCTTGATCTTGAAACGGCTTTTCACTTCGGTAACCCGGCTGCCTTATCGACCGTGAACAGCTCTTAACACCACTGTTCACTAACGTTTTAGGCCCGTGGCTTTGCGTCCTCAGGTTTTCCTGAGTTTGCCCCCCCAAATGTTTCATCGGGGGAATCGCTCATTAAGCGATTTTTATCGGTTTAATTTCTCTTTAAAGAGCTTTTAACATCTCTCGGTAGTTTCGTTTTTCTTGTGGGGGGCTTTCTAAAAGAAAAACTACCGAACAAACTGCTCGGTAGCTAAAGATAGGGGGAACTCATTTGAGTTTACTTCCAGTTGATACCCGATTCAACGACACTCTGTTTCGGTAACCCGGCTAGCTTAGATAGCCCCCTATCTTTAGCTCCGCGGCTTTGCGCCCCCGGATTTCTCCGGGTTTGCTATTGTCGTCAAACAACGTATTTCTGCTTCCACTAATAATATAACAGACGCTACAAATTATGTCAAGACTTATTTTAATATGAAATTTGAAGTATTTCTAGCTTAATATTTTTGCCAACCTTTAATTCACACCGCAAAAATATTTTGGAATATGCCTATATATTATTAGCAGTCATCGTACAATTTGTCAACCTTTTATTCCTGATATTTTAAACAAAACATTCAAGTTGTTACTATCCGCGTCAGCAGAATCTTTGGGGGTTTCAAGAATTCCGGCATTTACATGGTTTTTCAATCTTTTTATAAGATACCGGAAACCCTCCAGACCTATATGCCCTTTGCCTATATGTTCATGCCTGTCTCTTCTGCTGGAAAGCTCTGCCTTAGAATCATTTAAGTGCAATACCTTCAGTTTGTTCAACCCGATCTTGAGATCAAACTCTTCGATCATTCTATCGACGCCGTCATGTGTTGACAGATCATGCCCCGCTCCAAAGAGATGCGCCGTATCAAGACAAATGGCAGCCCTTTCTTTATCCTCTATAAGGCGAAGCATTGAATTCAATTCTTCAAAACTGCTCCCGATCCTTCTGCCACCGCCGGCGACGCACTCAAGCAGAACTACTGTTTTCCCGGACACTTTACTGAGGCTTTCATTTACAGCTTTTGAAATGTTATTTATGCCTGCCTCAAGGGTCGAATTTTCCGAATAAGAACCTGGATGAATGACAAGATATTCTGCCTGAATTTTTTCAGAAATATTCAGGTCTTCGATGAGGAGCGCTTTTGATTTGTCATACAGTTGTCGATTGGAAGTTGCGAGGTTAGGCAAATACGGGGCGTGAACTACAACCGGATATATTTGATATTTTTCCTTCAGTTTCAGGTACTCTTTGATGGCACTGTCCGAAGGAGACGTCATTTTCCATACCCTGGGGCTCCGGGTAAATATCTGCATCGCCTGACAGCCTATTCTGTTTGCTTCTTCCGCCGCCCCTGGCAAGCCATTTCTTAGCGAACAGTGCACACCAAAACGTATTTTAGTCATTTGTTAAATAAAAAAAATGCCGAGGGAGGGAATCGAACCCACACGCCGCATAAGCGACTGCAGATTTTGAGTCTGCCGCGTCTGCCAGTTCCGCCACCCCGGCATTTTAACTGCCGTATATCGTACTTCGTATTTCGTAACATCTAAAAACAAGACCGACATAAACCTGCGGGCTCTATTATAACAAAATTTTAACTTAAAAGAAATACAATAAGCCGCAACCCGAGTTCAAATCGTTAGTGCAACACTTGTGATGAGCCTGCTATAATGAGCAGG
>CAZSIW010000131.1:0-6495 GCA_964606755.1 uncultured Elusimicrobiales bacterium
TCTCCAAAAAATAATAATCCCAGCAAAAAACACCACCATAAAACCTAAGGCAACCCAGGCGCAGCTGCAGCAATATATCTCGGATGTTGACAAGCTCATTGGCATGCTGGTGGGCATACACGAATTCGGTATGACCGCGACAGGCATCGTCTCGAAAGAGGAGCTGACGGAGCTGGTCATCGATTCGGCGTGCAAGCTGATGCGCTCGGGCATGGGTTCGATGATGCTCATCAACCACGAGACGAACGAGCTGACCATCGCCTCCTCGAGAGGCCTCTCGGCCGAGGTCGTAGAGACGACCAGGATAAAGCTCGGAGAGGGAATAGCCGGAAGGGTCGCCCAGACCGGCAAGGCTATTTTCGTCGAAGACATAGAGACTGACGTTCGGTTCATGCGCGCCAACAACATACATTACCCGTCGAGTTCTTTTATATCGATACCACTAAGGGTAAAAAACAGGATCATAGGCGTTTTGAACATCAGTTCCATGGAGAAAAACCATAAGTTCGAGGAAAGGGACGTCAGGCTGCTGACGATATTGTCCGACCAGGCGGCCATCACGCTCGAGAACATCGAGCTTTACACGAACCTGCAGAACTTTTACCTTGAGATGGTCCAGACTCTGGCCAGGGCCATTGACGCCAAAGATGCATACACGCATGACCACGCCGACAGGGCCCGCAAATACGCGAGGCTCATCGGCATGAGCCTTAGCCTGCCCGAAGTTATGATACGCCACATCGAATACGCGGCGCTGATGCACGATATAGGAAAGATCGGCATAGACGAAAACATACTGCACAAACCGGGCAAGCTGACAGACGAGGAAAGAGAGATAATCAAGAAACACCCCGCGATAGGCAACAGGATCATAGCGCCCGTCGCTTTCCTTTCACCGGTGGCGCCCATGGTGCTTTATCACCAGGAGTGGTTTAACGGGCAGGGTTATCCCGAGGGTTTGAAGGGCGAAGAGATACCCCTTGGGGCAAGGATTGTGTCCGTCATAGACGCGTACGATGCCATGACCTCGGACCGTCCGTACAGGAAGGCGCTCTCCAAGGAGATCGCCGTCAGCGAGCTTAACAGGGGCGCCTCGATACAGTTCGACCCGAAGGTCGTCAAGGCGTTCCTTGAGGTCCTCGAGCAGGAAGAAAAGGAAACAGCGAAGAAAAAAACGGTCTAAATCAGTGAAACACGATGCCAGGAACCCTTTACATTGTCCCCACGCCAATAGGTAATCTAGAAGATATAACTTTAAGAGCTTTGAATATGCTGAAGCAGGCAGACGCGATCCTCTGCGAAGACACGAGGCAGACCGTCAATCTGTTGAACCACTACGACATAAGAAAGCCCCTGATCAGTTTTTACAGCTATAACCAGTTCAGGAAAATTCCCGAAATACTGGAAGCCCTGGCGTCAGGCAAGCAATACGCCCTCGTCTCTGACGCGGGCACACCGGGCATATCTGACCCGGGTTACGAGCTCATCAAGCAGGTCATTGAAAAGGGCATAAATGTAGTTTCGCTTCCGGGTCCCTGCGCTGTGATTACCGCTCTTGTGGCGTCGGGTCTTGATACGGACGGGTTTGTGTTCCTGGGGTTTTTGAAGCGAAAGCCCGGCAAGATGAAAAAAGAAGTGCTTGAGGCGCTCCTGCTCGGCAAAACCGTGGTGTTCTACGAGTCGCCGTTCAGGCTGAAAAAAACGATGGGCCTTTTAGCAGGGGTTACGCCTCCAGAAACAAAAGTCGTCGTGGCGAGGGAGATCACCAAGAAATTCGAAGAGTACGTGAGAGGGAGCTTCGCCGACATCATCGGGTCTTTCGAGGACCGAGAGGTCAAAGGCGAAGTGGTAGTGATGATAGAGCCATACGGCAAAACAAGGGAAAGAGAGGAAGAAAACTGTGAGCAAGATTAAAATAGGTATCGTCGGCATAACCGGGTACACGGGAGAGGAGCTTTTAAAAATCCTGGCGAAACACAAAAGTGTCGAGATTTCCGCTCTCGCGTCGAGATCCATAGCGGACACGAGGCTTTTAAAAGATATATACCCGCATTTCGAGAAGCTCGGCCTTACGTGCGAGAAGCTCGACATCGGCGCCATGTCCAGGAAGGTGGATGTAGTCTTTCTCGCCCTGCCGCACAGGGTTTCTTTTGAGGTCATACCCGATTTTTTGAAACAGGGCAGAAAAGTCATCGATCTGTCGGCTGATTTCAGGCTGAATGAGGCGCATGTCTATGAGACCTGGTACGGCGCCAAGCACACGGCAACCGAGTTCTTAGACAAGGCGGTATACGGCCTGCCAGAGATGTACAGGGATAAAATAAAAACCGCGGGTCTTGTTGCAAACCCCGGCTGCTATCCGACTTCCGCACTGCTGGGTCTTTTGCCGGCTATAAAAAAGGACGCCATCGATCTGTCGTCGATAATAATAGACGCGAAGAGCGGTATTTCGGGCGCGGGCAGAAAGTCATCGATGGAATATTTCGAAAAAGAACACCCGAACTTCAGGCCCTATAACATCGGGGGCGCGCACAGGCACACGCCCGAGATTGAACAGGAGCTTTCAAAGGCCGCTGGAAAAAATATAGTAGTGACTTTCACCCCGCAGATCATACCCGTGGAGCGGGGAATGGCCTCGACAATTTATTCTACCCTGAAAACACCTCTTAAGACTCCGGAGATACTCGGTGTCTATAAAGAATTCTACAAGCACGAGCCGTTCGTGCGGGTGCTTGACGAGGGTAAGATACCGGATGTTAAGAGTGTCGTTGAAACGAACTACTGCAATATAGGCGTCAAGGTAGACGAGCGGACGAACAGGCTGATAGTCATAACGACGATAGACAACCTCGTCAAGGGCGCATCGGGCCAGGCCGTCCAGAACATGAACATAATGTGCGGTTTTGACGAAAAAGAAGGACTGAAATAAATTTCAAATTGCAAATTAAAAGGATAACGACTATGTTTCCAAAGGGATTTTTTGCTAAAGGCGTTGCGGCGGGGATAAAAAAGGTAAAGGGTAAAAAGGATCTTGCCCTGTTTTATTCCGAAACACCCTGCACGACCGTTGGGATGTTCACTTCCAATATTGTAAAGGCCGCGCCCGTGCTATTGAGTTTAAAGCATTTGAAGGCCAGGCCCGATAATATCAGGGCTGTGATAGCCAACGCGGGCTGCGCGAACGCGTGTACAGGCAAGAAAGGTATTGATGATGCTGGGTTTTGCGCCGAGACTCTTGCCGGCATGCTGGGAATACAGAAACAGAACGTGCTTGTAGCCTCGACCGGTGTTATAGGCCAGTTCCTGCCGGTATATAAAATACTTGCCGGGTTGGAAAAACTGCATTTCGATGTTCTCAAAGGCAAAAGCGACGAAGTGTCGGCGGCTGATGCGATAATGACTACGGATACGATAAGAAAGGTCTCAACGGCGGCATTCGTGGTGGACGGCAAAAAGATAAACGTTTGGGGTTGTACCAAGGGCGCGGGGATGATACACCCGAGTCTGGTTCCGTCGAATAAACTGCACGCCACGATGCTGGCTTTCATCCTTACGGATGCCGGCATTGAAAGGGGCGCGCTGGACAGCGCGTTGAAAGAAGGGGTCGAAGACTCCTTCAACTGCGTCTCTGTCGATGGCGATACATCGACCAACGACACCGTTGTTGTTCTCGCTAATGGATTGGCCGGTAACAAAAAGATCGTGAATGGTTCTGCGGGATACAGGAAATTTTGCGAGGTGTTGTCTGAGGTCTGCCTTGACCTCGCCAAGATGATGGCCAGAGACGGTGAGGGTGCGACTAAGCTCGTCGAAGTGGTGGTCAGGAACGCTAAAAGTAAGTCGGACGCAAAAAAGATAGCCTCGACCATCGCCACGTCGCCTCTTTTTAAAACGGCGATATTCGGCAACGACGCCAACTGGGGCAGGGTGCTTGCCGCGGCCGGGCGGGCCGGGGTGAATTTTAACCCGGAAAAGACTTCGGTGTTTATAGGAAATATACTTGTAGAGAAAAACGGGATGGCCGTAGATTTCAGCGAGGCTATTGCGAAAAAAGCTTTGACCAAAAAAGAGGTCAAGGTGACTCTGGATCTTAATGCCGGTAAACAGGAATCAAGGTATTACACCTGCGACCTTACTTTCGACTATATAAAGATAAATGCGAGTTACAGAAGTTAGCTTGCAGTCTTCAGCGAAGACTATTGCTTAAATTATGAAAACAGAAGTTTTAAAGATAAATATCAATAAACCCGAGACGTACAAGCTGAAAAAAGTGGCAGAGGTGCTGGAAAAAGGCGGGGTAATAGTTTTTCCTACGGACACCGTTTACGGGCTGGCCTGCAGCGCTTTCAATAACGATGCAAGACAGCGTATTTACAAACTGAAGGGCCGCAGTTACTCGAAACCTCTCGTCATAATGGCCGGCAAGACAGGCTTGCTTGGCTGCCTGTGCAAAACGTCGGAAAAGATAAGGATGTTGATGAAAAAGTTCTGGCCAGGGCCGCTGACGCTCGTGCTTGAAGCGACCGATATAGGCAAGTTAGTGATGGGCGGAAGAGAAAATATCGGCGCCAGGATACCTGATGACAGCGTGGCTCTTGGCCTTTTGAAAGCATGCACGTTCCCTCTGGCAACCACCAGCGCAAACCCTTCCTCGAAACCGAGCGCTAAGAGTTTTAAAGAGGCCGCTGGTTATTTCGACGGCAGGGTTGACCTGATGATCGACGGAGGATACGCGAAGATGGGGAAAGAGTCTACGGTGCTCGATGTAACACATTTTCCATACACGATAATCAGAAAAGGAAGCCTGGATAAAGAGGAGTTACTAAAAGCCGTAAACCATAAGTAGCAGAACATACACTTACGGCTTACCCCTTATAACCGATCATGGATATTCTATTCGTCTGCACGGGCAACACATGCCGGTCCGCGATGGCGGAGTGGCTGACAAAAAAAGCGGTTTACGAAAAAAAACTCGAGGGGATAAAGGTTTATTCCTGCGGGATAAATACCCTGCCGTCCTTCAGAGTGCCTCCGATAGTCGTTTCGTTGATGGCCAAGGAAGGCGTCGATATGCACGCGCACAGGGCGACCCAGATAACCAGGCAGATCGTTGCCGCCTCGGACCTTATACTCGTGATGGCCGGCGAACACAAAGATTTTATAAACAGCTATTTTCCCGAGGCAAGCGGGAAGACGCACCTTTTTAAGGTTTACTTGGGCGGGATCGGCGAGATAGAAGATCCCATAGGGCATAAAGATGAGGTATATATAAAGACCGAGCAGGAACTCAAAGACTGCGTTACCAAGTTGCTCGATAAACTAAAAAAGGAAAACATAGTATAAAATAATGGTTCCAGGGAGGAACGGTGAAACATATACAAAAGACAGATCTGGAAATCTACGACATAATCCAGAAAGAAAAAGAGCGCCAGAGCCTTAACCTCGAGCTGATCGCGTCCGAGAACATCACGTCGGAAGCGGTGATGGAGGCGCAGGGGTCGGTGCTCACCAATAAATATGCCGAGGGCTACCCGGGCAAACGCTACTACGGCGGCTGCGAGTTCGTGGACATGGTGGAGAACATCGCTATCGAGCGGGCAAAAAAACTTTTCGGCGCGGAGCACGTGAATGTTCAGCCGCACTCCGGTTCGCAGGCGAACATCGCTTCCTACACGGCGGTCCTCAGCCACGGCGACACGGTAATGGGCTTGAGCCTTGCCGATGGAGGTCATCTGACACACGGACATCCGCTGAACTTCTCGGGCAAATCATATAAGATAGTACCGTACAACGTAAAGAAAGAGACCGAGGAGATAGACTATGACCAGGTTGCCGCTCTCGCGAAAGAGCACAAGCCCAAGATGATAATCACGGGCGCGAGCGCCTATTCAAGGGTATGGGACTGGCGGAGGTTCAAAGAGATCGCCGATTCCGTAGGCGCGCTGCTGTTCGCTGACATCGCCCACTATGCGGGTCTTATAGCTACGGACCTTTATCCGTCGCCGGTACCTTTCGCCGATATCGTTACAACGACTACCCATAAAACTCTGCGCGGGCCGAGGTCGGGCCTCATAATGTGCAAAGAAAAATACGCGAAAGATATTGATAGGTCGGTTTTTCCGGGTAACCAGGGCGGCCCGCTGATGCACGTGATAGCAGCAAAGGCCGTATCCTTCGCCGAGGCGCTGAAACCGGAATTCAAAGTTTATCAGAAACAGGTGCTTGATAACGCGAAAGCGTTCGCGGCGGCTCTTTCCGGGCAAGGGTTGAGGATAGTCTCCGGCGGCACTGACTGTCACATGTTCCTGGTAGACCTGAGGCCCCTGAGCATTTCGGGTAAAGATGCCCAGCTTCTGCTGGACACAGTCAGGATAACGGTCAACAAGAACGCTATTCCCTTCGATCCCGAGAAGCCCATGATCACTTCCGGGATCAGGATAGGCACGCCGGCGGTCACGACCACCTCGCCACCTTTGAGGCCGTCTGCCACGATGA
>CAZSIW010000132.1:0-6489 GCA_964606755.1 uncultured Elusimicrobiales bacterium
CTTCATTCACTGACCTGTCGAACAACTCGCGGTCGTCCTGATAGATTAGATTATTGTGTTCCTCGTAACTGATGACTTCTTTTTTCGGGTCCAGGCCGAAGATCCTGGACATTTCTCCCGACCATTTGAACACCCGTGTCTGGATATCGTAGCTCCAGTAACCCAGATGCGCCTTGTTCTGGGCAAGTTCCACCAGCGCGTGGCTTTCGCGCAGGGATTCTTCCTCTTTTTTGAGCTCCGTTATATCCTCGAAGACGACGGCAAAGTACCCTTTTCTTGTCGAATAAGCGGCTACCGATAACCACCTGTCCAAAGATTTTAGATACTGTTCGACCCTTAACCTCTTTCCCTCCAGTGCGACCTTGCCGTACTCCCCTATCCAATCAAAAGACTCATCCCTAATGTCCGGTATGACTTCGGAAACTCTTTTGTTCAGCACAACGTCTCTCTTAAGACCGGTTATTTTCTCAAAATTGTCATTGATCTCCAGATATACAAAATCTTCCGGCCGGCCCTGCGCATCAAGCATGATCTTGCAAAAAGCGAATCCGTCGATCATATTGTGGAACAACAGGCGGTACTTTTCTTCGCTCTCGGTCAGGGCAGCCTCGGTGTTTTTTCGCTCAGTTATATCCTGGAACGAACTGATTATATATTTTTCACCGTTCAAATCAATGATGTCGCATGACATAAGAACAGTCCAAATTTCGCCTGTTTTCCTGACAAACTCATATTCTCTGTTGCGAAAACCGCCGTCACGCACGATACCGTTTACCAGCTCCAGCCTCTGCTCCGGGTATTTCCATATATTCAACTCCGCGGTAGTGCGCCCGACAAACTCATCCCGTGAATAACCAAGCAGTTTGAGCACCTGTTCGTTCGCCTCAAGTATATAACCGTCCCTAAGACGGGTCACGGCCATCGCGTTCACGTTGCCGTAAAACATCTTTGAATACTTGTCGTTGGCTGAACGCAGCTCTTCCTCAACCTTCTTACGTTCGCTGATATCGGTAAAAGTTACTACGGCGCCCGTTATCCCGCCCTCCGTCACTATCGGTCTGCTCGTAAAGTGAACGGGCACGCCGCTTCCGTCCTTTTTCCAAAACATCTCTTCTCCCGAGTATTCGCTTCCGCTTCTGTAAGCCTGATATATCGGGCATTCATCCGAAGGATAGGGTGTCCCGTCGGGTTTTTTGTAGTGGAATGAGGAATGGCTGTCTTTACCTATTAGTTCGCCGGGTTTATATTTGAGCAACCCCACGCCGGCCTTATTTATAAAGGTAACAACACCCTGCGAGTCTACCCCGAAAATACCTTCTCCGGCGGATTCCAGGATTATTTTGTTGGATCGGCTCAAATTGATGATCTCCTCATGCGCTTTTTTGCGCTCGGTCATATCCCTTATTATCTCCACATAGAACTCTTTCCACTCTATGACGATCTGCTGTGTGTTCACCTCGGCAGGAAAAGTCGTTCCATCCCTGCGGACGTGAACGGTCTCATAGCTTAGATTGCCTTTCTTTTCGAGCCTGCTCTGTTCGCCCTGCCATGTAGAAAAAGATTCCGGGGTTCTGATATCCTTTATGGTCTTCTGGAGCATTTCCAGCTGCGTGTATTGATACGCCGCCAGGGCTTTATCATTGGCCTCAATTATTTTCATATCCTTGTCGAAAACGATTATTATGTCGTTTGCGTACTTGATAAGATAATCGTACTTTCGCGCGAGGAACCTGTGCTCGGACTCGGTCTCGTAAAGCCTTCTGTAAAAAAATGCTATCTGCCCGTACAATATAAAACCCAGCCACGCTCCGCCGCCTATTATGACCGAGGCCACGAACAATCCCACGAACAGCGCCCGCTCTCTTACCGGCGCGTTTATTTCTTCGCTGTCGACCTTGGCAACCAGTTTCCAGTCCGTGCCCGGCACAACCCGTGTGGCGGCATATACCGGCACACCTCGGTAATCTGTGCCCTCGAAAACACCCTTTTTCTTTCTTCTAAGGATTCCGGCATGCTCCTCTCCCGTTCCGGAACTCATCGCGATCGTATAAGAAACGGCGGAATCCTTGCGGTATTTCAGATCGTTCAAGAATGTTATTTTGTTGTTCTCCTGTTTGATCAGGAGTGTTTCACACGTTTGAGTGGATGGAGTGCAGAATTTTTGTATGTAAGGATAAAGGAACGTGTTCGGGTCGACCTTCAACACTATCAAACCGTCGACCTCCTTGGCCTTTCCGGCGGTTTTATATATCGGAACGTCTATATCCATGCTTATCGTATTATTTTCGTTTCTGTAGGGATCGGAAAACGCCACGTGCTTTCCATCCAGGACCAGTATCGCCTGCTTTTTCTCGTAATCGTTAAGCGTCACACTATTAGTCCCACGACAGCCGTACGCGATGACATTAAGGTAAGGGTCGTACAACGTTATCCCGCTGTACTGAGGTTTCGTGCTTATCTTCTCGGTCCATTTGCAGAAAAGGCCGTTTCGTTCTTGAATATCCTTGATTTTTATAAGCTGGTCTATCTTTCTCCTGTCCAGATAGATAGCGATAAGGCTCAGGGCGTCATCTATGCGTTCCTGCCGCCAATTTGAGATCTGGTTCACCTTCAGCTCCGCCAGCATAGCGAGATCATCCGTCCTGTCCTTGACTATTGCCTTTTTCTGGAAATAGAAATATGAATATCCAGCCGCGGAAATGGAAACTATCAGCAGGAGATACCCCGACACCAGCAGTTTGACGGTCTTTCGCAGACCCGAATCCGTTTTGATCAGCCTGAACAATCTATTTTTTTTCATCTTTGCCTCATCCGGAATATATGACATTGGCACTTCCCTGCTTATTGTATAAACATCAATGGATTTAATAAATAGTTAAAACTACCCGTTTTCTATAGGCAAGGAGATTGTTGAGGTATAACGGAATTGTATTTGATATAGAATTGTTTGTAGTGGGGTCAAAGCTGGAAGAGAATGGAGTGCCGCCCTGTTACTTGTAGGTTTTGCGCACAATAAAACCGCTCGGGTTTGAACCCGGCCCGGGCCTCTTTTGTCCCATTTTTTTGCGCGAGTTCTCCTCGTCATCCAAAATAACCAGGGACGATGGCTTAATGGTGAACTCGCCGTATTTGTTGTTTATGTCGTCCATCACGGTAACGATCTTCTTTTTCTTTTCCATTTCCTCAAAGAGAAACTCCTGGTTCACATAGGGCATCAGGCCGCCGATGTTCACGCCGAGCAGCCTCACGGCCTTTTTGAGCGGCAGGTAGCCCTCAAAGAGTTTGCACGCGGCCTGGTAGAGGTCATTGCCGGAATAAATATATTGTTTCAGCTTGTGCTGTTTGCCGGTCGTCTCGAAATCCGCGTACCTGACGGTCAGGCCGACGTTCCTGCCCATCATACCGTCCCTTCTCATCCTCGAGCAGACCTTCTCAGACAGCATCAGCAGATACGCCTTTATCAGCTTGAGGTCCCTCGTATCTTTCTCAAGGGTGTAGCTATGGCCGAACGATTTCGCCTCGTCCTCGTGGTCGTAGCTTTTTACTGGAGAATCATCCTCGCCGGCACCCACCTTTTTAAGATAGTAACCCGTTACGCCGAAATGGGAGTTCAGGACCGTTATCGGTGTATCGTTTAGGTCACCCACCGTCTTCAGCCCGAGGCTTCTCAGCTTTTCTTCGGTCTTTGCTCCAACGCCGACGCCTTGAAGGTTGTCTATGGAAAGAGTGTGGTATTTCAGAGGTATATCCTTTCGTGCTATCACCACAAGCCCGTCCGGCTTCATGAGCTTGGCTGCGACTTTCGCTACTATTTTGTTGGGCCCGATGCCTATGGAACAGGTAAGCATCAACTTGTCTTTGATCCTCTTCTTTATCTCCGCGGCTATCGCTTCCGGGGTCTTCCCGCGGGCGACAAGATGGGTCACGTCCAGATAACACTCATCGATCGAGAACACCTCCACCTGGTCAGTAAACTCAAGCAGTATTTGTTGTATCCTGCGCGAGGTGTCCGCGTATTTTTGCAGGTCTCCCGTCACGTTTATCACGTGCGGGCAGAACTTTTTTGCCTCATAGAGGTTCATGGCGGTCTTTATGCCGAACTTCCTGGCCTCGTAAGAAGCGGTCGTCACCACTGTCCTTCCCACCCCGCAGACTATAATGGGTTTGCTGCGCAGGGCGGGATTAGCCGCCTGTTCTATCGAAGCGAAAAATGAGTTCATATCGATAAGAAAAATTGTTCTTTCATTCATGCGTTTATGCCTGACATGGCTTTTCTGCTTTTAGATACAAATCCATCAAATCAGCCGCATAGCCTGCTAAATATACTTAAAAAACTGTTCGGGAAGTGTTCCTAAGATACATTTATAATCACACCAATCGAATTTATTATCTATAATTTTTTTTCGATATGACTGCATACCTTTGCAATTCCACGCCTTTTCCAACGAGTTTTGTTCGGACATGCTTTCTTCACAGCAACACCTGGGACGTATAATACTTGACTCAACATATAAACACTGCCAGGGCGCATAACACAAGCCAGATGATAAAACAATATTTGATTCTTTTATTTCAGCCTTTCCATTTTTATTTTTTTTATCATCAAAAGCTTGTATCGGCGCAATAGTACTGGTAACACAAATATTATATTCCATTGCTTTCTGTTGCGCTTGTTTTATCTTTTTTTCTATTATATTCAATATTTTTATATCTTTATGAAAAAATACATTTTCCTCGCTTACCGTTTTTTCGATGGCAGCAAAAGTAATACTATCAAAACCATATTTATGGGCAAAATCCGGGACCTTGTCTATTTCATTATAGTTCCTTTTCATGACAACATAGTTAAGGGTTAGCCAGCTTTTTGCTTTATCCGCATCCTCTCCGGTATTCTTGTTTCGATATTTATTAACGAGCTCGATATTACGTATTAGCTTTTCGAAACTGGCCCCTTTTCTAATCTCTTCGTAAGTCTTTCTTGTCACACCATCTATTGACAACGAAAGCATTACTTTATTACCTCCGAATTTACTGGCCCACTCTTCATTTATCAACTGCCCGTTTGTAACAACCTGCTGTATTATATTATGCTCATTCGCCCTATCGAATAATTCCTTAAAATACTTAGACAAAAATATCTCTCCGCCCTGCCAGTATATCTCCTGCAGATAAGGCATGCAGCGAATAACTTCTTTTACGATTTTTGGTGAAATATCCCAAACCGGAGTTTTTGGCGCTATACACATTATACAATCAATATTGCACTTGTTTGTAATTGTAACATGCAGGAACCTTGGTTTAGACTTTAGAATCAACCTGCCCTGGATGATCTCGATTTCATTCAGCATTTTATTTTTTAACATTTTGTTGCTTTTGTTACGAACCATGTTCATACGCATTTTCAGCATTGCAACCGCGCGTTCTCGTTTCCCGGCAACTTTATACAACCTCGCCAACCTAATATAATTGTCAACGTTTTCTTTATCCATCTTACAGGCATTCTCCAACTCTTTTATTTTTTTCGCGTATCGCTCTCCGCAAGACAACGAAATCAGTCCGGTGTTGAAACGCTTCTGTTTTGCTATTTTATTACCGATTTTTTTATAATATGATGCCGCAGCCATCTCTTTTATCCGTTTTTGAGAATCGCTATCAGAACCGAGCTTCTTATAGCACTCTAACGCCAGGTCATATTCTCCGATTTCTTCATAAGCGTTTCCGAGTTCCCTACGGCATTGAGAACTGGGATCAATTTTCAATGCTTTCTTAAATTCTCCTATCGCTAAATTAAATTTCTTGATCCTTAAATAAGCCCTTGCCAGCAACTCGAGAGTGCCACAATCACCTGGTTCAATCTCTATTGCTTTCTTAAAATTTTCGGAGGACCGCTCAAAATCCTTTTTATCGTTATAAGTAAAACCCAGTTCCCTGTACATCTCCGCGCCACCCTGGCCCAATTCCAAAGCACTTTCATATTCCCTTATAGCAGCATCAAATTCTCTCTTCGACCTGAAAGCCTTTGCAAGCAAAAAATGAGCATGAACATTTGTCGAATTTAATTGTATAGCCGACTCAAGTTCTCTTATCGCGTCAGAGATATGTTTCTGGATATAATATATCTTTCCCAGTTCAAAATGAGCTTCAGGATTTTTGGGTTCTGAAATGATTTCCTTTTTTAATTCGATTATTGCTGAAGAGTACTTTTTTTCGAGGATATATTGTTTGGCTTTTTCCAATGGCAAAGAAATATCATACCTCATACTGTTCACTCTCAATATTGACATATCAGATAAGTTTTAGAGCGGTGGCGGCGTATCTGGAAGCACCGTACATGCCCTCCGGTCTGCCTATACAACCCATGCGCTGTCAAGGCAATGCAGCCTCTCCCGTCACTCTGCGGTATGTATCTTTTTAAGCAGCCAGGCCATGTTCTGGCCCAGGATACGCATGGTGTTCATTCCTTCTTAGTCTTTTGAGACCTCTCCTATT
>CAZSIW010000133.1:0-6465 GCA_964606755.1 uncultured Elusimicrobiales bacterium
AACCTATCTCGGCGTCACCGACCATGGCCCCCGTCGGGGCGGCAGGGCGTCCCATTGAAATGTTCGCAGATGATGGCGTTTTGACGCGCGGCGGCGCCGCCTGTTCGTGGGCGATGTCCCACGTTGCGTCCCAACGTCGCGCCATTTGCAGCATCGGCGTAAACTCTATAATTGCTGGCAAGAAAGCCGGTCACTGTGTTGGTCTGAAACGAACGGATGCCGGGAGCCTCTCCGCGGCGTCCGTCCGTCTGGTCCTGCAGGCCTTCTACGCTAACCACGGGGATCAGGTTTGGCTGGCTGCGGAACTTCTCTATATACGGGTCGTCGATCAACAGCCCGTTAGTAAAAACAGGAAAGAGCATCGACTTGCGGGTTTTCAGCATATCGAAAAACTCGGGCCGCGACAGCGGTTCGCCGCCGGCTACCAGGGCAACGGATACACCCAGCTCCCCAGCTTCATCCAGCAGTTTCTCCCATTCCGGTATTGTCAACTCGCCGTTCCTTTTGGCATTATGGACCTGCGCGTAACAACCCTGGCATTTCAGGTTACACTGCCCTGTGATACTTATTATCATGTATGGCGGGATCAGACAGTTCTTTGAGTTCTTTTTAGTGCGGCGTCTTGAGGCAAGCCACTGGAAGATGAGAGTTTCGAACAGGAACCAGGCGCGTTCAGGGTTGAGCAGTGATATCTTAAACGCATCCAGCACAAAACGGCGCAGGTAATAGTTCATGCGGCCAGTATGATCTTTTAATTCTTTCATGATGTATTCCAGCCGCATTATATTTACAGCTTTTTGATCGTTTCGTCTATAGCCTTAACTACGTCCTCTACCCGGATGTATTCCATTATGCTTTTCTTTACGACAATGTGCTTTGACAAAGGCTGGGGACCGACCTGATCTGGATCTGTCGGCCCGAACAGGGCGATGACGGGAACATTGAGCGAAGCTGCCAGGTGCATGGCGCCGGAATCTATGCCGATAAAGAACTTCGCCCTGCTAATAAGCGCCGCTATCGGCAGGATATCGTTTTGAGGAGGATATATCAACGCAGGATGTGCCGCTCCATCCGATATGCTTTTCAAGTCCACCAGCTCGTTAAGCGATCCTATAAGCACGGGTTTAAAACCTTTCTTACTAAGATAATCTATAACCTTGACCCAGTTGTCCTTGAACCAGTGTTTCTCCCTGCGTCTCAGGCTTGCGCCAGGAGCTATCACGACCAGCTCTTCGCTTTTGATCCCCGAGCTCTGCAACCACTCGCCGGACTTGATAGTCTCCCCGTCCGGAAGTCTGACCAAGCCTGTGTAATCGCGCGGCACATCCTTTAACCCGAGAGTCTTCGCCAGAGCGGCGTTATTTATAAGAGAAGGCACCCCCGTCCGCGGCGCTTTTTTTGTCAGCAGAAAACTGAATACTGCCGACTCGAAACCGTACCGCTCGGGAATCGCCGCTACAAAACTTAAAAGAAAAGTCTCAGGAGATTCGGAAAACAGTATCGCTTTTTTAAAATCCTCTTTCCTGAAATATGAAAGTATCTCCACGGTCGCGCTCAGATCGTCCATGGGCCGCGGCACGACCTCGTCAAGAAAACCGGTAGCCTTAAGAAGCGAAACATACTGCGGACGCACGAGGCTTGAAAGCTTCTTGTCTTTCCACTGGCTCCGGGCGGCGGACAGAAGGGGCAGGCTGAACATGAGGTCGCCCAGCTGGTTCATATGGAAAAATATAACTTTCTCTTGTTTCAGCTCATCCATTTTTCTATTTTACCATAAACTTCGTCCGGTTTGATATCCTTCATGCAGGGTATGTCTTTGCAGGTCGGCTTGCTCCTGCAGGGAGAACAGCTGTATTCTTTCTTAATTATCTCGGCGTTGTTCGAGATGGGAGAAGTCTCATTCACATCTGACCCACCGAACAGAAAAACCGTCGGCACACCCATAGCCGCGGCCAGGTGCAGCGGCCCCGTATCAGGGCCCACGACGACCCTGCATCTTTTTATTATTCCTGCTAGCGTTTCAAAATCTGTTTTTCCGGACAGATCGACTGCCCCCGACAGCAGGCCTTTTTGCGTGCCCAGCACTATTATTTTCGCTGCGGAGTTTTTTTCGCGGATAGTTTTTATAAGATTATCAAAGTACTCCAACGGCCACTGTTTTGATTTTCCCCTCGCCTGCGGCACTATCGCGACAGGCCTGTCGTTCCCGGAAACGCCGTTTTGCTCAAGGATCTGCTCCGCTCTGTTTTCAGAATCCCTCGACACATGAATATTGAACCGTGGCACGATCTCTTTACCTGAGAGGTAACGGACCGGCTCGAGATTCCTGTAAACCGCGTTGAGATTTTTGTTCTCGGGGAACACTTCCTTCTCGAACAACCAGCCGAACTCCTTGACCCCGGGGACAGCCACCCGCTTCTTTGCACCTGATAAGAACGATATCAGTGCCGTCCGCATGAGGCCCTGGAGGTCGACTACCAGATCATAACGCTCTTTTCTTATGGATATCACAAGCCGCAGGAACTCGAAAAACCCCTTTTTCCGCGGCCATATTACAGGTTTGTTGATGTTTGGGAACAGGTTGAGCATTCCCGAGAAGGAATCGAAGACGAGCCAGTGTATCTCGCTCTCGAAATAGTTTTCCCTGAGAGCAACTAGCGCCGGGTTCGCATGTATGATGTCGCCCATCGAGCTGGGTTTGATTATAAGTATTTTCATAGATAGTAGTAAAACCCGGCCTTGTGGCTGGGTTACTATCTATATTCTATTAAAAATATTAATTTTTATCTATATCAACGTTGTTTTTCTTCCAGATAAAGTATATGGCGGGGTAGACCAGAAGCTCCATAAGGAAGGAGGTGAATATGCCGCCCACCATCGGAGCGGCTATCCTTTTCATGACGTCAGCGCCTATCTCGTATGACTGCGCCCACATTATGGGCAGCAGGCCAACGAACAGGACGGCGGCAGTCATCAGCTTAGGCCTTATCCTTTTTACCGCGCCGTGATGGATGGCGGCCTTGAGGTCTTCGATCGTGTTCAAGAGTCCTTTTCTTTTCATGTCGTCATGGGCGAGGTCAAGATACAACAGCATAAAAATACCCGTCTCGGCGTCCACGCCGAGAAGGGCTATTATTCCCGACCAGACTCCTATGGACATGTTGTAACCCAGCAGGTAAAGTATCCAGACAACGCCTATAAGCGAGAACGGAACGGCGAGAAGAATTATGAAAGTTTTCGTATAAGACCTTGTGTTCATGTATAGCAAAAGAAAAATTATGAACAGTGTCAGGGGCAGTACGACCTTCATGCGCTCTTTCACCCTTTCCATGAACTCGTACTGGCCGCTGAAGACCAGCGAATACCCGGAAGGAAGTTTCACCGAATCTCTTAACATCTTCTTCGCGTCTTCTACATAACTGCCGATGTCACGGTTCGCGACGTCTACGTACACGTATCCGGTGAGCTGCCCGTTCTCGTCGCGTATCATGCCGGGGCCCGTCTCAAGTTTGATATCGGCGAGCATCGATAACGGCACCTGGGCGCCGGAGGGGGTGGCGATGAATATCTTTTTTATTTTCTCTATATCGTTCCTGAGCTCTCTAGGATAACGAACGTTGACGGGATACCTCTCCCTTCCTTCAACGGTCTGCGTGACATTCTCACCTCCGAGAGCCGCCATAAGATTAGACTGAACGTCTTCTATAGACAGACCGTAACGGGCTATCTGCTCGCGGTTAAGCTCAAAGTTCACAAAATATCCGCCCGATGTCCTTTCGGCAAAAACGCTGCGCGTGCCTTTTACAGTATTTAAACGCTTCTCTATTTCACCGCCTATGCGCTCGATTTCTTTTAGGTCATCGCCGTATATCTTTATGCCGACCGGCGTCCTTACGCCCGTAGTCAGCATATCGGTCCTTCCTTTGATGGGAAGCGTCCAGGCGTTGACCTGCCCGGGAAGCTTCAATCTTGAATCCATGCGGGCTATCAGCTCGTCCCAGGTGATCCTGTCCGGCCAGATATAGCGGAACGGCCATTTTAGAAAACCTGGCAGGAAACTGTACCACCTGTCGACGCCGCGCCACTCGTTCTGGGGTTTTAGCATCACCGTTGTCTCCATCATGGAAAGCGGGGCCGGGTCTGTCGAGGTGTCGGCCCTGCCCGCCTTGCCGAACACGCTAACCACCTCGGGGAATGATTTCAGGATGCCGTCCTGAATCGAAAGAAGGTCTTTGGCCTCCCGCACGGAGATCCCGGGAAGTGTCGTGGGCATGTAGAGTATCGAGCCCTCGTTGAGCGGCGGCATGAACTCTTTACCGAGACTGAAATATACAGGGACCGTGACGATCAGAGCTATCAGCGCCCCCGCGATCACTTTGTACGGGTTCGTGAGCACGAATTCAACTACCGGCTCGTACAACCTAAAAAGAAAACGCGATACCGGATGCTCCGTCTCGGAACGAATTTTCCCCACGAAAACAGAGTTCACCAGACCGGAAAGCCGCGCCGACTTAATATTGTATTTATTCACCCTAATCAAAAGGGTCATTATCGCGGGAACAAGCGTTATGGAAATAATGGCCGCGAAGATCATGGCAAAGTTTTTGGTAAAGGCCAGCGGTTTGAATAGCCTTCCTTCGACACCCTCAAGAGAAAATATGGGTATAAACGCAACTGCGATAACGATCAGAGAGAAGAATGACGGCCTCGCGACCTCTTTTATAGCGTTGATGAGGACTTCCTTGTAATCGCCCTTACCACCCTCTTCCTGCCAGCGGGCGAGTTCCTTGTGGGAGTTCTCGACGACCACGATGGAGGCGTCCACCATGGCGCCTATCGCTATCGCGATGCCTCCAAGCGACATTACGTTCGAGGTTATTTTCAAATAGTACATTGGTATGAAAGACATCAGGACCGCTATAGGGAGGGTCACGATGGGTACTGCCGCAGACGGCAGGTGAAGAAGAAATATCAGTATCACAAGAGACACCACTATCATTTCCTCGGTGAGTTTCTTTTTGAGCGTGTTTACCGCTCTTAGTATCAGGTCAGAACGGTCGTAGACAGGCACGACCTTGACGCCATCCGGCAATTGTATCTGGGAGAGTTTTTCCTTGACCAGCCTTATAGTGTTAAGAGCATTTTCCTTATACCTCATTACTACTATGCCGCCGACGGCCTCGCCCCTTCCGTCCAGCTCGGCCACTCCTCTTCTTATATCCGGCCCGAACTCTACGCTGGCGACGTTCTTTATCTTGACAGGCACCCCGTTCTCGTCAACCTTAAGGACTATCTGTTCGATGTCCTCGCGGCTTTTTATGTAACCCTTTATCCTTATCATGTACTCGGCGCCCGAGAACTCAAGGAGTCTCGCGCCGGCTTCCTGGTTAGCCTTCCTGACGGCGGTGACGACATCGGAAACCGGGATGTTATAGGCCAGCAGAGCGTTCGGGTTCACGACTACCTGATACTGCTTAACGAACCCGCCCACCGAAGCCACCTCGGCAACGCCCTTGACGGACTGCAGCGCGTACTTCAGGTGCCAGTCCTGGAACGCCCTCAGGTCGGCCGTGGAATTTTTTCCCGTCTCGTCGACGAGCGCGTACTCGTATATCCAGCCCACGCCTGTGGCGTCCGGTCCAAGCTCCACTTTCGCGTCGGAAGGGATAGACTGGGTCACTTTTGAGAGATATTCCAGCACACGGCTTCTCGCCCAGTAAACATCCGTGCCGTCTTCGAATATTATGTAGACGTAAGAAAAACCGTAGTCCGAGAACGCTCTTATGTCCTTTACTTTGGGCGCGCCCAGAAGGGCTGAGACGATCGGGTATGTGACCTGGTCCTCGACGATCTGAGGAGGCCTGTCCCATTTGGTGTAGATGATCACCTGGGTATCGGTAAGATCCGGTATAGCGTCAAGCGGTGTGTTGTTGATGCACCAGACGGACCAGGCAATGGCGAACGCCGTGCCCAGGAATATGAATATTCTGTTCTTGGCCGACCAGTCGATGATTTTTTCGATCATAATTATTCACCAGAAATCCTGAAACTAGTTCGCTTTGCTCACGAAACTAAGAAATTAGCTCACTACGTTCGCGAAATTAGTGACACGTCTTGAATTTCTAATTTCGACCGCGAAGCGGGGCAAATTTCGTCCCGCTACAGCGGGACTAATTTCGGCGTTGTTATTTTATCGCTTTTATCTGGCTCTCCGAATCTATCAGGAAGTTCGCGTTGGTGACGACTTTGTCGCCCTGAGACAGACCGGACTTAACGATGTAGTATTCGTCTGTCTTCAGGCCCAGTTTCACTTCCCTCGGTTCAAGCGAACCTTCGCCCTTATCTACAAAAACGACCTGCCTGGTTCCGGTGTCCAGAACCGCGTCCGAAGGCACCACGAGCCTGTCACCCAGCCCGACATTTATTTCAACGTCAAGATAGGTGCGGTGCTCTATCTTTCCAAAA
>CAZSIW010000134.1:0-6456 GCA_964606755.1 uncultured Elusimicrobiales bacterium
TCTCCCATGAATATTTTAAAAGTTCCACATTCTTTTGCGCCTGTTTAATCCCGAAATCTTCCAAAACAGCTTTTGCAGCGCTTTCTATGTCTACAATACCTGACACAGCGATCAAAGCGCCGAGCAACGCTGTATTAACAATTGGTTTACCTATGAGCTTTATCGCGGCGTCATACGCGTTAAAACCCGTGAACCTTACCCGTTCATCAATGAACGGAAATGAAGAATGTGTTGTATTTACTATCACAGCTCCTTTCGGGTTTAGACCTCTAACAACATTTTCATCCAAAATAGAATCATCCATCACTACAATAAAATCACAGGATTTTATTTCACTACGGTCTGTTACAGGGGCATAATCTATTTTCGTAAACCCCAGCACCGGCGCACCTCTTCTTTCCGGCCCGAATGAGGGAAACGCAAGAGCATAAAGCCCTTCATTTACAGCGGATGCACCCAAAATCCTGGCCGCCGTGAAACACCCCTGTCCTCCTCTGCCGTGCCAGCGCACTGAAATCATATCTTATCCTTTAATCTCAACAGTTTTGTCCCCGCGGCATCCAGAGTTTCAAGCTTTTTTGCAAAATGGAACCTGATAAGATTTTTTACAGGTTCTTTGAAAAAGCTGGAACCGGGAACACCGGCAACCCCTATCTCTTTCACAAGCCACTCGCTGAACTTCACGTCATCTTTCCAACCCAGAGGGTTTATGTCAACAAGTACATAGTATGCGCCCTGCGGCTCCGTATATTTCAGGCCCGCCTTATCCAGATACCATAAAAATCTATTCTTTAATCCCGTGTACTTTTCTCTGAGTTCTTCATAATAGCTGTTGGGAAGCTGAAGTCCGGCAACAGCTGCTTCCTGCAACGGTGCGGCGGCGCCGACCGTAAGGAAATCATGCACTTTTCTTGCGCCCTGTATAATTTCTGAAGAGGCGATTATATACCCCAGCCTCCAGCCGGTTATCGCATAAGTTTTTGAAAGCGAACCGCAGGAGATCGTCCTTTCAAACATTCCAGGCAAAGCCGAGATGTAATGATGTTCATGCGGTTTGTAGACGATATGCTCATAAACTTCATCCGTGATAACAAAGGCATCGAACTCCTTTGCGAGACCCGCTATAAACTCCAGTTCCTCTTTTGTAAAAACTTTGCCTGCCGGGTTTGACGGGTTGCACAATATAAGAGCCTTCGCTCCCTTTTTAAAGGCCCGCCTCAAATCCTCCTTATCGAAACCAAAATCAGGCGGATACAAGGGGACATATATCGGTTCGGCTCCCGACAAAATGGCATCGGCGGCATAGTTCTCGTAAAAAGGCGAGAACACTATGACCTTATCGCCCGGGTTGCAGGCCGTCATCATAGCGGCCATCATGGCTTCCGTGCTGCCGCAGGTCACCACGATATTTTCGTCAGGATTGATTTCTAGACCGGTAAATTTAAAATGTTTCTTAGCCAGGGCGATCCTGAAATTTTCCGCGCCCCAGGTCACGGCATACTGGTGAGGCCCTTTTCTCGCCGCCTTTTCCAAAGACTTTAAAAGTATTTCCGGCGGTTCGAAATCCGGGAAACCCTGTGAAAGATTTATGGCTCCGTATTTGTTTGAAAGCCGCGTCATTGACCTTATCACGGATTCAGTAAACCCTTCAAGCCTTTTACTGGTATTCGGCATAATTTTAAATTCCTCCTCCTAAACTATTTCTGGTATCTATCACACGCTTCGCCTTATGCGTGGCGCGGGGAATTTCACCTGAGTTAAGGATCTTAACTTCTTTAGGCCTTACTCCAAGACGGATCTTTACTTTCTGGGCCACTTCCTGCGCCAGCGATTCATCGGGCGCGGAGTTTTCCGGGCTCCGTTCAACTTCAACATCGAATTTCGTGAGCCTGTCTTCCGTATATATCCGGATACGGTATTCGCCTGTAAGCCCGGCAATGCCGCGGACGATGAACTCTATATCGCTCGGGAACACATTGACCCCGGAAACTATGAACATGTCATCTATCCTTCCGATTACCTTGATACGGACGTGTGTCCTTCCGCATACACAGGGGGAACGGTCCGCTGTTATTATATCGCCGGTGCGAAAGCGAATCAGGGGCCGGGCTTTCTTTCGCAGAGTCGTCAAAACCATCTCTCCCGGGTTTCCGTCACTGACGGGTTCTCCGGTTTTCGGATCAAGCACCTCAAGATAGATATGATCTTCGACCAGGTGCAGACCGTCTTTAACCTGACACATGCCGGCACAGGCTCCGAAAAAATCAGATATACCGTAGAAATCATAGAGCTCGGCGTTCCAAAGTTCCTCTATCGCTTTTCTAGTGGCGGGAATAGAACCTCCCGGCTCACCCGCGACGATTATGCGCCGTATAGACAGATCCTTG
This sequence comes from uncultured Elusimicrobiales bacterium, assembly GCA_964606755.1. Taxonomy (GTDB): domain Bacteria; phylum Elusimicrobiota; class Endomicrobiia; order Endomicrobiales; family CAZSIW01; genus CAZSIW01. The sequence continues at coordinate 2,388 of CAZSIW010000134.1, forward strand.
GCGGGATCAATGCCGCTTTTGCGGGCTGTTTCGCCAAGATACCAGGCATACGAAGGGGTAGTCCAGGTGACTGTCGGCTGGAACTCCTTTAAAATATGCAGCAGTCTGTCAGACGGGATACTGCCCGCCCACAGGCACAGAGCCCCCAGGTTCTGAGCGCCTATGACATCCGGCCCTCCGACAAAAAGCGTGAAGTTCAACGCATGCACATAACGGTCGTGCGGCCTCATTCCGGCCGCCCAGAAAAGACGCGACTCGACATCCTGAAACTCGTCGAAATCCTGTTTCGTGAACGGGCTCAACGTCGGCACGCCCGTAGACCCGCTTGAAGCTGAAACGAACACAACGTCACGTTCGGGCACAGCGGCAAGATCGCCCAGAATAGGATGCGCCAGCTGGCGGTCCCGTTCAACTTTTTTGTTTATAAACGGGAGCTTTCTTATATCCTCAAGTTGTTTGAGATCATCGGGCTCAAACCCGATGTCTTTAAAAGAACCGTGATAATACGGCGAGTTCGAGTAAGCGAAGGACAAATGTTTCTTCAGGTGTTTAAGCTGATGCTCCTCTAGTTTTTCTCTGGTCAGTGTCTCTATTTTTTCATTCCAATACTTTTTTTCGGCCATGATAATTTTCTCCTTTATGCCTTATCGGCTTTTTTAGCCGAGTAGTCGCCCAGACTCTGCACAATCTGTACCAACACTATCAAAACCGCCACCGTCGCGGTCATGACATCCATCTGGTATCGGTAATACCCGTAACGGATAGCAAGATCGCCTACCCCGCCGCCTCCAACAATTCCCGCCATGGCAGAGTATCCTATAAGGCTTATGGCGGTTACGGTGAAACCGCGAATGAGCCCAGGCAAAGCCTCTACTAAAAGCACCTGGGAAATTATCTGCGATATAGAAGCACCCATAGCAGTTGCGGCTTCTATAACGCCTTTGTCCACCTCTCTTAAAGATGACTCCGCTATCCTCGCGTAAAACACAACGGCGGCCACCGACAAAGACACGGATGCCGCGAGCGGGCCTATAGTGGTCTTAACCAGCTTCTGTGTTAAAGGCAATAAGATGACGAGAAGAATCACAAAAGGGATCGAGCGTATAATGTTTACAAGAACTCCGCCTATCGTATTGAATACCTTGTTCTCCCAGAAAAGTCCTTTATCTGTAATAAAGAGCAAAAGCCCGAGCGGAATACCCAGCAGCAAAGCCAACGACAGTGATATGCCCACCATCTGAAAAGTCTCCCAGAAAGCCTTGCCAAGGTCGGGAAGAAGGCTCAATACCTGTTTACTCATGAATGACCTCCGTTGCCGCCGTATTCTCTTTTAAATATTTTATCAAGCTCGCAATATCATCAGCCGCGCCTTTAAGATTAACAAGAAGTATGCCTATTGGCTGGCCGTTTATATACTCTATCCGTCCGTGCAATATATTTATATCGACCTGGTACTTGCGTCCTGCATTCGAAAGAACGGGACTAAGCGCCGAGGGCCCGCGGTAAACCACTCTTACGAGTTTGCCCTCAATACTTCCCAGTATCCCGTCCGGTATTTCCAGATTAAGCGAATTCCTGACTAACTGCCTTGTTATCTCATGCTGAGGATTTGAAAAAACGTTATAGACATCATTCAATTCTACGACCTCACCTTTGCTCATGACGGCAACACGGCTGCATATACTTTTTATCACATCCATTTCATGCGAAATAAGAAGAACCGTTATCCCATATTTTTTATTGATATTGTGTATCAGCTCAAGTATTGATCTCGTGCTTTCCAGGTCCAATGCGGAAGTCGGCTCATCGCATAAAAGAAGATGAGGATCATTCGCAAGCGCCCGGGCTATGCCAACCCTCTGTTTCTGGCCGCCTGAAAGCTGGCCGGGATATGCCTGAATTTTGTCCGACAACCCCACAATATCAAGAAGCTCGGGAACTCTTTTCGATATCTCTTTTGTGCTCTTGCCGGATATTTTCATGGGAAAAGCAACGTTCTCATAAACCGTTTTAGTGTGTATCAGGTTATAGTGCTGAAAGATCATACCGATCTTCTGCCGTGCCGTTCTGAGCGAATATTTATCAAGAGCGGTTATATCTACGCCCTCAACATTCACTTTTCCGCTGACTGGTTTTTCTAGCAAATTTACCGTGCGCAGCAGAGTACTTTTGCCCGCTCCGCTGGTACCGACTATTCCGAATATCTCCCCCTTATCCACATTAAAAGAAACATTCCTGACAGCATGAACAGCGGCATTTTTCGTATTAAAGGTAATAGAAACGTTTTCAAACTTGATCATAATTTCCTTAAACCGCGTGCTGCAGGGAGATTTTACCCTCCCTGCAGCCTGCATATTTACTTACCGTGTTTCGCTTTAAGCCATTGAGGTATGGCAAAATCCTTGAAAACATTTTTGGGATCATAGATCACGTTTTCAAATTCTTTTGACTCGATCGCTTTTTTGATATCCTTTGTGAACTGGCCATTCAGATCATCCGTACGCACCGCGATAACGATGAGATACTTTTCTTCAAGTGTTTCTCTCGCTATCGCTGTCGGATAAATCCCCGCTGAAATTGCGTAATTGCCGTTCACGACAGCAAAATCCACGCTGTCCACCGTCCTCGGGATCTGGGCGGCTTCAACGGGCTGTATCTTCAGGTGTTTAGGGTTTTCGGCAACATCTTTTTCTGATGCTTTTGTCGCATCTATCGCCGGGTTGATCTTTATCAATCCTAACGCCTGGAGATATCTTAAGGCTCTGGCAAGGTTCGAAGGATCGTTCGCGATAGTTACTGTAGCGCCGTCCGTGATCTCGGAGATCGACTTGAATTTCTTCGAGTAGATGCCGAGCGCGGCCGTGGGTATCGTGATCACGGAAGAAATATTGAGTTTTCTGTCCGCCGCGAATTTGTCCAGATAAACCTTGTGCTGAAAGACATTCACGTCGATCGATTTGTTGTCAAGCGCTATGTTAGGCTGGACGTAATCGCTGAACTCTTTAACTTCAACCTTGTATCCCTTCTTTTCAAGAGCAGGGATGATCCCGAGTTTTACAATATCGCCGTAAGGCCCGGGAGCTACTCCGAACACTACCTCTTTCTTTGATGCGGCAAATGCTCCTGACACGGACACAACCGTTGCTAAAACCACAGCTGCTACTGTTTTGATATTCATTTTGTTATTCTCCTTTTAAGTTCTACTAAAACTTATAGATCGCAGAACCCTGATATATTTCGCCGTTCGCACCCAGTGCGTTCTTATAATCGGTGCTCAGCTTTGAATACTCAAAAGCGAATGACAATGCTGAATTCGCTTTATAGAACAATGATGTAAATGTCCTTGTGTTCAATGTCCTGTCACCGTTGTTCAGGTTATCGTCGTTGGGATCATCCGACCCATAGCCAAGATTTACGTTGATCACAGGCGTTACATTTACAACAACCTGTGCCCAACCTCCTGTAGATTCTATGGACTGTTTAAGAGTTGTATTGATACCCTGGTAAACACCTCCGTAAAACGCTCTTAAATCAGCACCTTGCCAGTAGGTTCCCTGAAGAGATACTGTTTCTGTGACAGGCAGTATAGCGCCGCCTATAATAGACCGTGTATCATAGTCTTGAAGATTCGGGTTCGCGGCAGTAATGATATTTGATTCAGTACCTGTATGACCCGAGATGCTTATCCTTGCAGGTTTACTCGTCCACAATTTAGCATCTGCAAAAAGAGCTCCTTCGACCGTCGGCTGCCCCGAATCCGTTCCGTCATCTTGAACTCCACCGGCATCCGTGTTCTGGCCTATGGTCCGCGCAGCTGCCAATCTTCCGGTAACGGTAACGTCACCCAATTTTACGACCTGTGTTACACGAACCTGCGGTCTGCGGTTGTAAAGGTTGCCGTATCCACCCAAAAACGCCGCGTCAACGGTTATCGGGTTTACAGTAACAAATGCGTCCCAATCCTGGCCTGCCCGCAGTGAAAAACCATTTGAGTTTGCAACATCTACATAACCAAGACGGATACGCGGTGCAACGGCATTTTCGTTACTTGTTCCAAAAGCCGACGTAT
>CAZSIW010000135.1:0-6423 GCA_964606755.1 uncultured Elusimicrobiales bacterium
GGCCCATTCCGGGTTGTACGGGTCCTTGCTCGACAGCCCCACCTTCCCTGTTATCCTGTGGTACTTGAGGCCGATGTTGCGCCTTACGCCGTCCGAATGCAGGTACGGTTTTATGTAATCGTAATCGAGGTCGTAGCCGAGGTCCCTGTAAAACTCCCTGTAGTCGGGGTCGCCGGGGTAACCTGTCTCCGCGCTCCACACCTGGTGGGCGGTTTCCATGTCTCTTCCGAAAACAGCTACTCCTGAAGGAGTGTAGACCGGCGCGAACACGCCGTATTTCGGGCGCGGCGTCCCGTAAAGTATGCCGTGCGATTCGAGATAAAAGAACTTGATTCCTTCCCTCTTGAGTTCTTCGTCTATACCGGGGGTGAACGCGCACTCGGCGAGCCATATGCCGTTCGGCTTTTTGTCGAAATGCCTGTGGTAATCCTGGCAGGCAATCTTTATCTGTGCCCGCACCGCAGCCCTGTTAACCTTCAGCGGCAGGAAACCGTGGGTGGCGCAGCACGTGATTATCTCGAGCCTTCCCATGTCCTGCAGGTTCTTAAAACCCGTCAGTATGTTCCCGTGGTATTTTTCCCACAGTGTGCGGCCATCCTTGAACATCTTTTCGTACATCAGGGCCGTCGCGTGGAACTCCGGGATATTTTTTGTGCGCCAGACCTCTTTTTCTGCCAGTTCTATAAGTTTGTTTATTTTCTGGTAATAGCGGCCCTGCAGGAGGGGGTCGGAAAGCATGCCGGCAAGCGGCGGCGTGATCGTCATCGAAAGGTTGAAATCCACGCCTTCAGCGACAAGCCTTTCCAAAACTCCAAGAAGGGGTAGATAAGTTTCCGTTATCCCCTCATAGAGCCAGTCTTCTTCGAGAAAATCCGGGTATTCGGGATGCCTGACGTAAGGAAGGTGAGCGTGGAGGTGTAGACACAAAAAGCCTTTTGGTTCCATATTTGGTCCTCATCCTGTCCCGCGGGATAACCCGTAGGAATTTCAAATTTCGAATCTCATGTCCCGCGCAACCGCGGGAATCTCAAATCTCAAATTTCAGATCACTAACAGCGTAACATCTTTCTTCAAACTTCCCGGCAACGGCTCTTAGTGGAGCTCCTCGGCAGGAGCCGGATGCTCCTTAAAATAACCCGATCTCCCCGAAATCGCTTATCTTAAACGTTCTCCTGCGCCGCGAATTATTTTTGGCTTCCTCTCCAAGCAGTAGCCTGGTGATTCCGCCTGGGGATTCAAATCAAAACTCTAAACCCGTTCGGTAAGGAGTTTAGAGTTTTAATATCTGTATATCGTTCCAGCTTATTTGGTGCTTCTTTTGACCACAAAGGTTATCTGCCTTTCCATGGTGCCGTCGTTCGACACGGCCTTGATGGGATACTCCTTGTCGGAGTCCGGGAGATAAAATCTTAGAGAGAACGAACCGTCCGGATAAAGCTGTACCGGCTGGCCCATCATGGTGACTTTAGCGTCCGGCTCGGTAGCGCCGTAAACGATCAGTTCCGTGTCGGCTCTCAGCCAGAAATCCTTGCCCTTCTTCGCTTCGTTGGGCATGCCTTTCCAGGAGCTGGCGCCCATCGGTGAAGAAAGCGTGGAAGCGAGTATCTCTTCCCATCTCTCGCGCATCAGCTTTGCTATATCGAACGAGCTCTTGCCTATCTGGTCTACGCCGGAGATCTTCAACAGTTTCTCGAACTCTAGCTGCAGTATGGCCCACTGCTGGTCGGTGATGGGAGATATCCCGTGGCGCGGCATTTTCACTATGTTCGAGCGGGCAACTAGCACGAACTCGCCTTCATGCGTCACCAGGCCGAGATCCGCCAGCCACGACCGGTTGGCGTCTTTAACGTTTACATACCAGTTATCTGATTCGTAGTTTATGCCCAGGTCGAAATATTTGTGCGCGTTGGTGCCGTCAAAATTGACGTCAGTGATGTCGTACACCCTCAACACCCAGGTGCTTTTGCTGTACTTGTCGGCGAGAGTGCTCTTGAGGCTGTTTATCGTCTCAGGTTTTACTTCCCAGTACGCGTAAAACCAGAAAGGATCTCTTGGAAGAATGACTAGTTTAGTTTCACCGTAACTCTTGGGCAACCCTGTTGCTTTTCCGAAGCTTTCCGGTGGAACCGGAGCTCCCTGCATTTTTGAACTTACGTTTTCTGCCATTGGACTGTACCCCCGGGTACAAAATATGCTGCTTTGTAGATTTAATTGAAGCTTATTTTAACTTTTTTGTTCGTCGCTTGTCAATCTTTTTAATACTGAATTTTTTATCACTTTTACGAAAATCGAGAACATAAAAAAACGAGTATGTTTTTCTTTTATAATTCTATGGACTTGCCGGATATCCAGCGCTGAAAATGGCCCTCCCAATCACTTTCTATAAGATTCTTATATAGCATAGGTGCTCAATAGTGTCAATTGACAATACTGTCCTGTTTCACATGCAGCTTCATTTGACTTGCCGGAAACCAATATCATAAAATGGTGAAATGGATCCCGAAATCCTCAAACAGGCAGATCTATTCATCAGCTCTCACCTTAAAATTCAGTTAGGCGTGAACAAATTGAACGAGCTGAGGCGTCTCATATATGAAATAGGGGTCCGTGGCACGCCTTCAATTAACAAATTGATTGATATCCCGGACATTTTTGATGTGATAAACCATCCGGGGTTAAGTCCTCTTAACCGGTTTTCAAAACTCAAACAGGCTCTTATAAGGATACGCTACCCAAACGCGTCAAGCAGGAAGGATTTTTCGGTTTTCCTCAACCCGCTGAGCGATCAGCGGCCCCAAACAAGGCAATACAGCGAAAAATTCGTCCCGGAAAGGATATTCCTGCAGAAAAACCTTTCTAACAGCCCTCTTGCGAAAAGAGTGGGAGTCCTTTTCCCAAACCTGAAACCCGAACTTTTCGAAACGCTTAAGGATTACCAGCGGAACGCGCCGGCCTCGGAGTACGATCCGAGAAAAAGAGACCTCGTCATCACCAGCCAGAAATGGGATTTCGTGAAAGCCTGCCCGTGCACGCAAAAGGCGGTCTCCTGCGGTTACCACGTCATCAACCTCGGTTTCGGCTGCCCGTTCGACTGCTCGTACTGCTTTCTTCAGCAGTACTCTAACCTTCCCGGCATAGCGCTTGACGCGAACCTGGACGATTTTCTAAGCCGCCTTGAAACATATCTTTCAAACTTCAAGAAACCCGTGCGCATCGGCACCGGTGAGTTCTCGGACTCGCTCGCGCTCGACCACATAACGCAATACTCCAAGACCCTCGTCCCCTTCTTCGCGGACAAAAACGCCTTGTTCGAGCTCAAAACAAAAAGCGTCAACATAGACAACCTGCTGGAACTAGAACACAAGGGGCGCACGGTCGTCTCCTGGTCGCTCAACCCCCAGAGCATCATTTCCGGAGAGGAACACGGCACGCCCTCCCTTGAGGAGCGGTTGCTCGCCGCGAAAAAATGTTTCGACGCCGGCTACAAGATAGGTTTCCATTTCGACCCCATCATCCATTTCTCCGGCTGGGAGAAAGAATACAGGCAGGTGATAGAGATGATGTTCGATCATGTAAAAAAAATAGAGTGGCTGAGCCTCGGCTCCTTCCGTTCCAATCGAGCGCTCAAACCGATAATCGAGGCGAGGTTCCCTGAGACAAAATACATATACGGTGAGCTCATCATCGGCGACGATAAAAAGATAAGGTATTACGCCGCCCTTCGTCGGGAGATATTCAAAAAAATGGCCTCATGGATAAAGGAAATAAATCCCAAAACGCCCGTTTACCTGTGCATGGAAACAAAAGACGTATGGAAAGACGTGATGGCTTTGGAAAAACCGGGCTGGATGTGAGATATTTTATGCCTCTACAACACGCGGCAGACGAGCTCGCCTTTGCCTATCGGAACGACTACGGCGTCCACCCTCTTATCGCCCAGCGCTTTTTCAACGAACGGCCTCAGCTCCTCGCCGTGGCTGATGACGTTATCGGCAACTAGGATACCGCCCCTCACCATTTTCGGAACTACAATATCGTAAATATCCTGATAGATCTCCTTCTCGGCGTCCAGGAAACAAAACGATATTTTGTCAACTTTTTCAAGGTTCTTTCTGGCGTCTACTTCGAACAACTCCACGACGTCTTTTATCTTAGCTTTTTCGAAAGTCTCCCTTGCCAGCCGTACCTTTTCCTCGAGCAGTTCAAAAGTCAGGATTTTTCTGCGCGACTCCCTGCAGGCCAGCGACAGCCACATGGTCGAATACCCGGCGCTGGTGCCCACCTCAACGGCGTTGCCGGCCGGCGATGACGCCAGAAGAATAGCAATGAACTTTCCCGTATCCGGCGGTATCTGCCTGAGCCGTTTCAACCTCGCGGTGCCGTCCTTCCTGTCCCGCGCGTCGATCTCCGCCAGATATTCCATCCGGTCCTGAATTTCTTTTGGGATGTTCCTAAACATAAGCTGCCTCTCTTCCAAATTATTTTTTTCGGAAATAGTACCCCGAATATTCCATCAGCTCTTTTCGTCCGGGCAGTACTACCCTGACCGTCTCTCCCATACCGGCGATGCGGTGCAGCATCAGCGCCTCGGTATCTGAAACGGCGGCCAACGGCACCCGCACGACGGAGCCGGGCCGGTTCCACAAAGAGTATTCCAGAACCAGCATGTTATCCGCATACGCCAGCCGCAGATTACTTATCAGGTTAAAATCTTTCTCAAGGTTCACGCACTCGTAAGCTCCCAGCCGTTTTTTCCAGGCCGGTGAGACCGGCGCGGGCTTCACTTTTTCGCCTGCGCACAACTCCTGGTTCTTTGAGCGCATTACCATGAAATCACGCCCATTTATATTCGCGAGCGACAGGCTTATGTCAGCCAGCATAGGCACGTGCAGAGGAATAAACCCGAACAGGTCGTATTTTGGCCCCAGCGTTCCGTCCGCGTGGGGCACCACGTGGAACACGCGGCCGAACATCTCCACGCGAAGATTGCCGTCTGTCCTGTACACCCGCAGCGCGCCGAAACCGAACGGCATCGCGTATGTCCCGATGTATTTGTCAGCCAGCGCGGGCGACAGCGGGGCAACAGGCGGCTGCTTCGGCGTTTCTTCAGGCTGTCTTATGCCGGTCTTTGTTTCCAGCGCCAGCGACAGCGCCTTGACGGCGACTTTCCTTGCCGACTGCATCGCCGACGTTGAATTGACCAGCACCGCCACGCCCAGCTTGTGCTCGGGAAGCACGATCATTTCCGAGGCGAACCGGATAGTCCCGCCCTCGTGATGCGCCGCCACGCCGGCGTTCTCGATTGAAATAACGTTCCCCTCCGCCGCGCTCAGGAACCAGCCCAGCCCGACGCGCACCCCGCCGTCAAACGCGACATCAGAGTTCTGCGGCCGGAACATTTCGGCTATGGTCTGCGGTTTCAATACCTGCCTTCCGCCCGATTCGCCGTCCGCGAATATCATCGACATGAACCGTCCCAGGTCCATGACGGTGGAGTTCATCCCGCCCATCGGGATATCCCTGATCGGGAGCTCGTCTGCCTCTTTCCCGTTCAGATAACCGCGGGACATCAACAGCGATCTGTCCGGGTAGCAGGAGAAAGAGGAGTGGCTCATGCCCATGGGCTCGAACAGATATTTTTGCATATACCCGGCAAACGGCTCGCCGCTGATTTTCTCTATAACGATCCCCAGCAGGGTCACACCTATATTTGAATAGTGGTAAACAAAATTCGGCGGGTAGGCGGCGTACTCGTCTTTGAGATACTCCGGGAGCCGCTCAAAAGGTTCCGGGCGTTTTGTCCATTCGCCTTTCAGATAATCCCTGGGCAAACCGGAATGATGCGTCATCAAACTCCGCAAAGTTATCGGAGAAACATCGTCGTAGCGATTCTTTATCGAAAATTCAGGCAGGTATGTTGTTAGAGGTTTATCGATATCTATCTTGTTTTGGTCGGCCAGCTGCAGAGCGCCGATATCGGTAAACAATTTCGAGAATAATCCTATCCGGTAGATCGTTTCAGGTGTTGCCGGTATGTGTTTTGCCTTATCAGCGAAACCGAACCCCTGAGCCCAGACGATTTTCTGGTCGTCCACAAGAGCTATGCTCAGGCCCACGACCTTGTTCGCTTTCATCTCGCGGGCGATCATAGCGGCGATATACCTGCTGACAGGGGAATAATCGCCGCTAACACCAGCGGCCGGTTTTGTCACAGCGCCCGAAAAACCGGCAAGCGAAACCGCACCCAGCATCATGGCGAGCCGTAAATATTTATAAAAAGTTTCACGTCTATGTGCGAACACCGCCAATAAATATTTCATGCGCTCCGAATTGTTTCGATGTGACTTTAAGCCGTTGTTGTCATTCCACAGTTCTACCGCTTTGTCTGTCATCCCCGAGGGTTTAATCGGGGATCCAGCGGCG
>CAZSIW010000136.1:0-3859 GCA_964606755.1 uncultured Elusimicrobiales bacterium
AAAGGATCGCTCTTATGGCACTGAATCTTTACGAGTACTCTCCGCAGTCCGCTGTCACCTTTCTTATAAACATGGTCAGGAACCCGAACCCGATGATAAGGATGAACGTGGTACTGTCTCTTTCAACGATCGCCAAGCGAGACACGCTTACCATACGTATAGCGATGTACGACGATGCGGATGCCAAGGTAAAAAGGGAAGTAATAAAGAACATGAAAAAAGTAATGTCGAGAGTAGAGTCCAGTGAGATAACTATCGACGCGGATTGCTCAGAAGAAATAATCAGAATACTGCATGAAGAAAGAACCAGAGGCGAATGGATTTTCTAGGCGTTTTGCGCAATTTCGGCAGCTTAACGAATTCTGCTGTTAATTTTATTATAAATATGATAAAAAATAAGAATCCGCAGGTGTTGACTGTTTTGATGTGCTAAAATATAAAATATTCGTGGAAAAAAGGCGATAGCGTGAGGAGATGTTTATGGCCAACATAAATTTACTTTTGATTTCCGGAAACAGGGAGATGGTTAGATCGATAAATCAGGGAATTTCGGGGATCAACGCGGAGAATTTTTCGATCGAAACTGTAGGAACAATGGCGGAATCTTTTAGCAGGATCGAAAAAGGCGGGATTGACGTAGCTATTGTTGACCTTTTCTTGCAGGATTCCAGCGGGCCGGAAACTTTCCAAAATCTCAAGGCAAAATTTAAAGACCTTCCGATCGTTGTGCTCGTAGAGAAAAAAAATGAAGCAATGGGGTTTTCCTGTATCGACAACGGGGCGGACGCATATTTGATAAGCGAAGATGTAAACGTAAGCCTGCTTTCAAATTCCATGAAATACGCCATGGAAAGGCGTGTGCTCCTGCTTGAGATGGAGCAATACGCCCGGGAATTGCTTACCAACGAGGAGTATTTCAGGAACCTTATCGCCAGCAACGTAGACAGCATGGTGGTTTACGATAAGGGCGGAGTTATTCGTTTCGTGAATTCGGCTGCGAGGTCGTTTTTTGAAAAATCCGAGGAACAACTCGTGGGGAGCAAGTTTGAGTACCCGTCCGAACCAGACAAGACTCTTGAAATAAATATCACTCATGCCAACGGGCGTAATTATATCGCAGAGATGAGGATGGTGGAGATAGAGTGGGAGAGGGAGCCGGCGAATCTGGCTTCTCTTAGAGATATAACTGAGAGGAAAAAAGCAGAGGAAGAGAGGATAAAGCTCATAAAGGAGCTTCAGGAAGCAATAACAAAAGTGAAGACCCTGAGCGGCCTTTTGCCTATATGCGCGGTCTGCAAAAAAATAAGAGATGACTCGGGCTACTGGAACCAGATAGAACTTTACATAGAGAAATACTCAACCGCCGAGTTCAGCCACGGTATTTGCCCAGACTGCCAGGAAAAGCTTTATGGAAAGATGTACCCGGAAAAAAACAGGGGAAATTCACCGGAGAAAGAATCAGATGATAAAAAAGAGAACAAGTAAGATCGATCTCGGATCAAGTAAGGATAAATTCGGCCTTTTTGTGTCGATTATTACCAGGATCGGCAATTACAGTGACAAATCAAAAGCAATTGTGTCTTCATTAGAAGACCTTTCGAAGTTCTCAGGGTGTGAACATTCCTTCATTTTTATGTTCGATGAAAAGAAACAGGATTTCAGCGATATGTATCACTACTCCTCTAAACCGCTTAAGAGCGCAGTGCTTCTGAACGATGTCGTTAAGGGATTTGCCTGGGGCCGTGAAAAAATAAAGCGAGGCGAGATAGCCTATATCGGTCGTGACGAAAGTTTGAAGGGCAACGAGAAGGCAATTGAGGAATTAGCTGTTCACGGTATAAAGTCTGTCATTCAAGTCCCGATAAAATCTGGCGAGGATATATACGGTTTTATAGGCTTGTTTTTAGAAAACAGGAACGGAGTCGGTGCAGAGGTCTTGAACGTTATTATCGCGTTTTCCAAGGTGATGCAGAATATAATGGAAATGAAGATGGTAGAGGACGCGCTGCGAAAATCCGGGAGGGAACTGTCATTCAGAAATCAGGTCGCGGAAGCTTTTATTACGGAGAACGACGAGAACGTGTTAAAGAAGGTTTTGAATATATTTCTGTCGTCGATGAGCTCGAGAAGAGGCGCGATAGGGTACGTGGATCCTTCGTATGATATCGTTTTTTACAGATTACTTAGAAACCAGCAGGACGGCGAAAAATTAGTTCTAAACATCAATGAACTACCTGAAAATATTAAGAGCTTGTTCCTGAATTCAAGAATATCGGTTTTTAATGAACCCGTTAACGTCAGCGTGTTGGGCCTGAACGCCGAAAGAATGCTTTTAGTGCCTGTTATGCACGGTATCAGAACTATCGGATGCCTCTTGTTATGCGATAAGTCGACGGATTATAATGACCAGGATGTTAAGCAGGCTGAGGTTAACTGTGAAATACTTTATAATATGCTTGATTCCTGGCTGAGGAAAAAGACATATGAGAACGAAACAAAAAGCTTCGAGACTCAGTTGTTTAAATCCCAGAAAATGGAAAGCATCGGCAGGCTCGCTGGCGGGATTGCGCATGACTTTAACAACCTTATCTGTGGCATACTGGGCCATGCTTCATTGATAAAACAGGAGGTTGATAATAAACATCCGTTTTACGAAAGCCTGGAAATAATCGAGACTTCTTCAAGAAGGGCCGCGGAGCTGACGGCGAACCTGCTTTCGTTCGCGAAAGGCGGGAAATATAACGTTGAGGCCATAGACCTAAACGAGGTCCTGAAGGAGACCCTTAAACTTATTTCCGCGACCTTTGACAAGGCTATTGAGGTTGTATTTGAGCTGGATGAAAACCTTCCGCTCGTTGACGCTGACCATACACATATTCAGCAGATATTCATGAACCTGTGCGTCAACGCCAGGGACGCGATGCCTGAGGGGGGGCGGATAACGATCACGACACACTATTATGAGCAGGAAAAGGAGTATGACCCCAAGTTGCCGGAGGTAAGGAAGGGGAAGTATTCGGTGATCTCTGTCAAGGATACGGGCGTCGGCATGGACAAGGAAACCCTTTCGAAAATATTTGAACCGTTTTTTACCACGAAGGAAAAGGGCAAAGGCACCGGGCTGGGACTCGCTACGGTTTATGGTATCGTTAAAAAGCACAATGGCTATATCGATGTGCGCAGCGAGATCAACAAAGGTTCTAGTTTTAGCGTGTATTTTCCGATTTCTGAAAAACAGAATAAAGTTGTCAAAGAGAATATTGAAACATCCTCTATTTCCGGCAGAAACGAACTGGTTCTTCTTATTGATGATGAGCAGTCTCTTCTAAATCTGGAAAAGCGGATACTTGTTTCCCATAATTACAGGGTTCTGGAAGCTAATTCCGGACAGGAGGCGCTAAAACTGCTAAGAGATAATGCCGGACAGGTATCGCTGGTTGTTCTAGACCTCGTAATGCCCGGCATAAACGGGTATGATCTGTTTAAGCAGATAAAAGAGCTGAGCCCCGGCTCGAAGGTCTTGTTGTCGTCAGGCAATCCGGAAGATGGGAAAGCCCAGAAAATACTTGAGTCTGGAGCGAACGGGTTGATCCAGAAGCCCTTTGAGATAGATGGCCTCTTGTTGAATATCCGCAAAATGCTGGAAAGTGAATAAATATTTTGCTGAAAACAGTTAAAGCGCTTCGAAAATATGGTCAGACAGCAGGTTTGACTTAAACAGTAATCTTTTGTAGAATACTGACTAATCGAAAATCAGATGTCATTATGATCGGAGGTTTTATGACGCTAGCAATAAATGAACAGAATTTTGATACAGAAGTCCTGAAATCCAATATCCCCGTGCTTGTCGACTTCTGGG
>CAZSIW010000136.1:3869-6413 GCA_964606755.1 uncultured Elusimicrobiales bacterium
TTCTGGGCTCCCTGGTGCGGACCCTGCAAAATGATATCACCTGTTATTGATGAGATATCCAAGGATTTCGAAGGGAAGCTCAAGGTCTGCAAAGTAAATACAGACGAGAATATGAATATATCGAGCAAATATCAGGTCACTTCTATCCCTTGCCTACTTTTTTTGAAGGATGGCAAACCCGTCGAAAAAGTCGTCGGTTTCCGGTCCAAGAAAGATCTCGCCAAGATAATATCAAATATTCTAGAAACAAAATAATGAGCGAAAACATATACGATGTCATAATAGTCGGTGGCGGCCCTTCAGGGCTGACTGCCGCGATTTATGCGGCAAGATCAAGGCTTAAGACCCTTCTTGTGGAAAAAATGGGATGTGGCGGCCAGGCTATAATAACAGACTTGATAGAAAACTACCCAGGATTTCCGGAAGGAATAAACGGTTTCGACCTGGCCGGAAAGTTCGAACTGCAGGCTAAAAATTTTGGCGCCGAGATAATCAGCGATGAAGTGGTCGAAATAACAACCGATCCAGATGGCACAAAGGCGGTGACGACCGCTGGTGCTAAATACCACACACGTTCCATCATAATTTCGTCAGGTGCTAACCCCAAAAATCTTTCCGTCCCGGGCGAAACTGAGTTCACCGGAAAAGGTGTATCGTATTGCGCCACGTGCGATGGACCGTTCTTTAAGGAAAAGGACGTCGTTGTGGTAGGAGGTGGCGATTCAGCTGTTCAGGAAGCCATCTATCTTACAAGATTCGCTAAGAAAGTTACACTGGTCCACAGAAGAGATATGCTCCGGGCCGCCAGATCCCTTCAGGAACGAGCGTCAAAGATTGAGAAAATAGAACTTATGCTCGGGAGTGTCGTTTTAAAAATTGACGGACATGACAAAGTTGAATCTGTTGTCCTGAGGAACGTGCTCACAAATGCCGAGAGCCGGCTCAAATGTGACGGCATTTTTGTTTTTGTCGGATACTCGCCGAACACCTCGTATTTGAAAGGCTTCCTGAAACTCGACAGTGCCGGTTTTATAATAACCGATATCGATATGAGAACTTCCGCCCCCGGTGTGTTTGCCTGCGGCGACGTAAGACAGAAAATGCTCAGGCAGGTCGTCACCGCGTGCGGTGACGGAGCGAACGCGGCGTTCTCCGCGCAGGAATATGTGGATAATCTCAAAGGCACTTCCTATAAATAATCATAAAAATCGGGAAGATTACAAATTAGGGAAATAAATAGCTTTGTTTGTCGCTAATTTGTAATCTTGTAATTTTCATTTTTTCTAATCTTTAATTAAAAAATGCCAAAACTCTATTTGATCGATGGTAACGCGTATATTCATAGGGCCTATCACGCTCTGCCTCCGCTGACGAATTCAAGCGGGCAGATGGTCAATGCCGTGTACGGCTTCATTCGCATGCTATTGAAAATAATCAAGACCCAGAAGCCCGAGTATCTTGCCGTGTGCTTTGACTATCCGGCGAAAACCTTCAGACACAAGGCCTATTCGGAATACAAGGCGCATAGAAAAGAGCTGGATGAAGGTCTGAAAACACAGATGCCGATCGCACGTGAGGCCGCAAAGGCTATGAACCTGACAACTATAGAAATGTCCGGTTTTGAGGCGGACGATCTTATCGCGACTTTGGCAAGGAACGCCGAAAAGGAGAACGTTTCGACGGTGGTAATTTCTGCAGACAAGGATGTTCTTCAGCTGGTGGATGACCACATAACTGTTTACAACGAACAAAAAGACTTTTTCTATGACGCGGGAAAGGTAAAGGAAAAATATGGGCTGGGCCCTAACCAGCTCGTGGATATGTTTGCTCTGATGGGGGACGCTTCCGATAATGTCCCCGGCGTTAAGGGGATCGGTGAAAAAACTGCGGTCAAGCTCATTTCGGAGTTCGGAAGTGTCGAGAACGTTATCCATAACGTTGAAAAGATAAAAGGGAAAGCTTCCGAGTTAATAAAACAACACAGCGCCGACGCGTTGCAGAGCAAGATGCTGGTGACACTGAACGACAAGGTGCCAGTGGAACTGAAGTGGCAGGACTGCAAATTAAAGCCTATGGATGAGGTTAGGACGCTTGAGTTCTTCCGTAAGATGGAGTTTAACACCCTTATAAGGGATTATTTTTCGTCAGATGAGGACGGACAGCTCTCGACTTCTACCGTTAGCCAAGCCGGAAAACGGGCTACCGGCGCGGTTGCTGAAGAAAGGGTAGAGGGCGTACCTAAAGCAAAAACGATACCGGACACTTTACTTAAGATCATTTATACTGCCGCTGAGCTGGAAACGCTGATATCTCAGATCAAAAGAGAGGGGCTCTTCGCCTTTGATACCGAAACTACCGGGTTGAACCCGTTTTCCGCGAAGCTGGTAGGGATATCGATCTCCATAGATGGAGAGACAGGTTATTACATCCCTGTAGGTCACAGATACCTGGCCGCTCCGGAACATTTGAGACTGGAAGACATAAAGGAAAGGCTGGAGGATGTGTTTTGTGACCCGCGGATAAGAAAGGCCGGTCACAACATAA
>CAZSIW010000137.1:0-6401 GCA_964606755.1 uncultured Elusimicrobiales bacterium
AAGAAAAGATCATCACCGCAGAAGAAAAAATCACAAAGCTGGAAGACCAGCTCTATAAGGGCGTCCTTTCGAAGATATTTTCTTTCTCCGGCAGGTTAAAGGAGCTCGCCGAGGCGATAGCCCACATCGATATTTTTGCTTCCTTCGCAGAGACCTCCTCGGTTTACGGTTACTGCAGGCCGGTTGTGGACAACAGCTACGAGCTTTATATTAAAGACGGCAGGCACCCGGTCATCGAGCGGAAGCTCAAGAGCGGAACCTTCGTGCCGAACGACATTAACCTCAACTCCGAGTCTGACCAGATAGTTCTTTTGACAGGGCCCAACATGGCCGGAAAATCGACTTACCTTAGGCAGAACGCTCTCCTGTGCGTCCTGGCTCAGATAGGATCCTCGATCCCCGCCGGTGAGGCAAGGATAGGAATAATAGACAGGATATTCACACGTATAGGCGCCTCGGACAACATCTCCGAGGGCGAATCTACGTTCATGGTGGAGATGAACGAGACCGCCAACATCCTTCACCAATTCACGCCCAAGAGCCTGATAATACTCGATGAGGTGGGCAGGGGGACATCTACTTATGACGGTATTTCCATAGCCAACGCGACACTCGAGTACCTCGCTATAAAGAGCCTCAAGGAAGAGAAACGCCCGAAGGTTCTTTTTGCGACCCACTACTTCGAGCTGACAGACCTTTCACAGAAATATCCATGGATCAAGAACTACAACGTTTCCGTGAAGGAATGGAACGACGAGGTGGTGTTCCTTCACAAGATCATACCAGGCCCTGCCGACCGCTCCTACGGTATACACGTCGCGCGCCTCGCGGGGATGCCTTCTCTGGTGATAAAGCGTGCGAAGGACATCCTTAAGGAGCTTGAGGCAAGGCACCTGCAGATTCTCGTTGATAAACAGATGAGTTTTTTTGAATCGTTATCCGTGCAAAAGAAAAAAGAATTTGTGCCGGAGAACAAAATTATGATAGAATTAGACAGGCTCGACATTGATAATATTACACCGCTTGAGGCTCTGAAGCTGATCGCTGAATGGAAAAAGATCAATAAATAGCTGTTTTCTGAATAATTTTATTGAACCGGCGTGGAGGAGCAAGTATGGACAAAGACAGACGCAGGCATCAGCGTTACCCCGTTATCCACGAAGTTGGACATCCTTTACAGATGAACTTTGGGGGGAAGGCGTTCCCCGGAGTGCTCATAGACCTTTCTGCTGGCGGAGTTTCTCTGCTGGCTTACACCAGCTTTCCTCTAGGAACGGAACTCTCCCTCACCATAAACCTTCCGGGTCTTGAGACAAAACCTCTCAACGGTCACGTCGTTTGGGTGATACCGAAAGCAGAGATGTGGCGCATGGGCATAGCCTTTACCGAGGTGGACCATATAGATTTCAGGCACATCAACAGGATGGCGTTCGATTTCACGGACTGCGAAAAGAAACTGAGCCTCGGCGTTTCGGACGTCTGTGTGGAAAAATGTTCCTACTTTAACATGTGCAGTAAACCCGTGAAACTAAAAAAATAGCGTAAGCTTCAGCTGTCACTCGTCAGTCATCAGCAAAATCAACGTCCTTTTATTTTGCTAACTGATAAAGTTGAGCGCTGAAAGCTGACGACTGAAAGCTTAAATGATAAAAATACTTTCCGAAGACACGATAAATAAGATTGCCGCCGGCGAAGTAATAGAGCGCCCGGCAAACGTAGTCAAAGAACTTACCGAAAATTCCCTTGATGCCGGAGCAAGATCGATAAACATCGAAATAGAAGATGCCGGCCTGAAACTCATCCGTGTTTCAGACGACGGCATCGGTATGTCCAGACAGGATATGACCCTGTCTTTGCAAAGGCACGCGACCAGCAAGATAACAGGTTTCAACGATCTCGAGAAGCTTACGACAATGGGTTTTCGCGGCGAGGCTCTGCCCTCCATTGCGGCCGTTTCGAATATTACTCTTCAGAGTTCTGCAGGCCGATCTGGTGACGGCTGGAAAGAGGTGTATTCCGCCGGCAAACTCCTTGAGAGCAAGGCCTGCGGCTGCCCGCGCGGCACAAGCGTTGAGGTACGTAATCTTTTCTTTAACACTCCCGCGCGCAGAAAGTTCATGAAGAGCGAGCCGACCGAAAAGCTACACATCACGAAGATGGTGGAGGAAATGGCCCTTGTAAGGAACGATGTCTCTTTTACGCTCGTTGTAGACGGTAAAAATATAGTGTCCGCTCCTGTAGCCGCCAGCCCGGCCGAGCGGCTGACGGACATCCTGGGGCCGGATAGTTTTAAAAAAATGGTATACCTGGAAGGGACGCATCCCCAAATATCGATAACGGGGTTTATTACCAAGCTGGAAGAGAGCCTGTCGAACAGGAGCACCCAGTACCTTTTCGTGAATACAAGGCCCGTAAACCTCGGAAAACTAATCACTCACAGTCTTAACGAGGCCTACAGGGAAATGCTCCCAAAAGGCAGATATCCAGGTGCCGTGCTCTTCATTGCCGTGGATCCATCTAACATAGACGTCAATATACATCCGACGAAAAGAGAGGTAAAATTCTCAAAAGAAAAAGAGGTCCATGATTTTGTTTACAGCGCGATAAGATCCGCGCTCTCAAGGCCCGCGAAGCTCGATCTGAAAAACGACCAGGCTCCGCCGCCGCTGCCGCGCGTTCAAACGTTCGCTGGCACCAGCCCGTCAAGAGCCGAAATAAAAGAAAGCTCACATTTGTATGAAACAAAACCGTCTACTAATAAGTTTTTCTCTTCCAGGCAAGAAAATGAAGGGGTATCCGGGAACCTTCATGGAATTCAGGAAGACACAAATATAAGGCCTCTTGGGCAGATATTCAACACGTACGCGCTTGTCCAATACCACAATGATTTTCTTATAATCGATCAGCACGCCGCGGCTGAAAGGGTGAGGTATGAAAGATATCTGGAGCAGTTCCATAAAAACCAGATAACCTCACAGCCGCTTCTAATTCCGGTCACCATTGATGTTCCGCCCAGCCAGGCATTGATAATAAAAGATAATTCAAGGACACTCAGGGATCTCGGGTGGGATATTGCCGAGTTCGGAAAAAACACGCTCAAGGTGTCTGCGTACCCTAACATTCTCGGGGCTGATATAGAGATCACAACAGTAGTCGGCAACATCATAGGCTCGCTGAGCGAAGAAAAAAGGATCGAGCCTAAAGAAAAAATAGAAAAGCTGATCCGCGCCGCCTGCAGGGCCAGCATAAAAGCAAACGATCAGATCTCGAACCCGGAGATACTCCAGCTCGCCAAAGACCTCTTCAAATGCAACACTCCGTACACGTGCCCGCATGGCAGGCCTACGCTTATAAAACTCACAAAAGACGAAATATCCAGGAAGTTTAGAAGAAACGAGTAGGTACCAATATGCCGAACCTAATTGGTAAAACAGTATTGCTGATCGAAGATGACAAAGAACAGTCTATAATCCTCGTGAGGAAGCTGGAAGCCGAGGGTTATAAAGTGCTGGCCTCATATAACGGTAAGGACGGCTGGAACAGGGTGAGGTACGATAAACCTGACATTATAATCCTCGACATAGGCATACCGCTGATAGACGGTTATACTTTGTGCTCCATGATAAAAGGAGACAATCAAACAAAAAATATTCCGGTCATCGTACTTACGGCGAAGGATATGGTAACCGATATGGAAAAATGCCTTGAGCTCGGCGCTGACACCTATATGGCAAAACCCTTCAAGTGGGAAAGACTGCTGGCAACCATAAAAAATAGAGTCCAGTGAAGTGAATTAATGACTAACACTACAAACAGAGTAATTGTAATCGCGGGTCCGACAGGGTCGGGAAAAACAGATGTCGCCTGCGAGCTTTGCAGGATAATAGGCGGGGAAATAATCTCGGCTGATTCAAGGCAGGTCTACAAGCACCTTGATGTGGGAACTAACAAGGCTGGGGTTTGGGACGAAGGAAGGAAAGCAAGGGTATATAAAGATACCGTACAACATCTCACGGATATAATTGAACCTTCCCGGAGCTTCAACGCCGGACAATTCGTAGAGCTGGCAAACGATAAAACAAAATCGATTCTCGACCGTGGCAAGATACCGGTCATGACTGGCGGGACGGGGCTTTACATAAAAGCTTTCGTGGACGGGCTGGCTCCTCTGCCAGAAAGCGACCCGCAAATAAGGCAGAGGCTCTGCGCCGAGCTCGAACGAGACGGGATCGAGCATCTTTATGACCGCCTGAAAGAGGTCGACCCTGAGTCGGCCCTGAAAAATAAGAATAATCCTCAGAGGCTTTTAAGGGCCCTTGAAGTCTTCGAAATCACGGGCACGCCGATATCCGTCCTGCACAAAATGACGACGCCGTCTAAGTATTCGTTTTTTCAGGCCGGTCTTTTGTGGGATTCCCGGGAGCTGTATTCAAACCTCGACAGCAGAAGCCTGAATATGCTCGGCTCCGGCATGATAGAGGAAACAAAAAATATTATAGATAAGGGCTGCGCTCCCGGTTCTCCGGGCCTGGAGGGCATAGGCTACAGGGACGTGATACGTTTTTTGAACAACCTTATAACAAGGGTTGAGCTTGAGAGCGCCTTCAAGCTGGACATGCGCCACTACGCCAAAAGGCAGATGACCTGGTTTAAGAAGGACTACCGGGTCAAATGGATAAACTTATCCAACAAAACCTTCAACCCCGTTAAAATTGCCAACGACCTCGCCAATATGATAAAATAGCATTACACTAAATGGAAAAAGCGATACTTGTCGGAGTACAACTCCCAGACACTAACATGCGAGAAGTGAACGATTCGATGGCCGAGCTTGCGAGGCTGGCAGAGACCGCCGGATATTTGCCGGAAATAAAGATAATCCAGAAGCGCGCCAAACTTGACCCGGGCCTTTTTATCGGGAAGGGCAAAGCCCTCGAGATAAGCGAGATGGCAGCGCAAAGCGGCATAAAGTTCGTGCTTTTCGATGAAGACCTCAAACCCGCCCAGAACAAGAACCTAAGCGAGCTGATGAAGCTGAACGTGGTGGACAGGACCCGGCTCATCTTGGACATTTTCGCGAGGCGCGCCCGCACGAAAGAAGGCAAGCTGCAGGTCGAGTTGGCGGAGTTCAACTATCTGCTCCCGAGGCTCACGGAAAAGTTCGGGACCTTCGAACAGCAGACGGGCGGCGTAGGCAGGATGGGCGGAATATCCCGCGGCCCCGGCGAGAGAAAACTTGAGGTTGACCAGAGGATAATCAAGGACAGGATATCGGATCTCAATAAAGAGATCGAAATAATAAGAAAAAAAAGGCAGATACTCAGGCACAACAGGATAGAATCCGGTCTTCCCACGGTCGCGATAGTCGGTTACACAAACGCGGGCAAGTCTACCCTTTTAAACACACTAAGCAAAAAAAGCCCGGTCTATGCTGACGATAAACTGTTCGCCACCCTTGACCCCACAACGCACAAGGTTGAGCTTCCCGGGGGAAGGGATGTTCTTTTCACCGACACCGTGGGATTCATCAAGAAACTTCCGCACGGGCTTGTCGCGGCTTTCAGGGCGACACTCGAAGAGATAACTCATTCGCATTGCATACTCCATCTTGTTGACGCTTCCTCCGGCGATTATGAAAAGCAGATGGAAACCACGATGGATGTCCTAAAAGAACTTGAGGCCACTAATATACCCATAGTAACCGTTTACAACAAGGCCGACCTGTTGAGCGCCATCCAGATGAAGCGGCTTAAACGGGACAATGCGTTCCTTGTGTCGGCGAAAACCGGAAAGGGCCTGAAGAAGATGTTGGAGCACATAGAAAAAATAGTCGTTCCAAAGGTGGAACTGCACAAGTTTGTCCTGAGCTTTCCCAAAAACGATTTTCTTGGTAAAATATACAGGCTGTCGGTTGTGAAAAAACAAAAATACACAGAAAAAGGCATCGAATTGGAAATCAAATGTTCCAGTCAGCAATGGAACATAATAAAGGAAATGATAAGTGAATAATATCGTAGCGATACTGGGCAGGCCGAACGTAGGAAAATCAACGCTTTTCAACCGCATAACCGGAAAAAAGAAGGCGCTTATTCATCACATGCCCGGCACGACCAGGGACAGGAACGAAAGCGTCACCACTTGGAAAGGGAAAGAATTCGTCCTTGTGGACACCGGCGGCTGGGCTCAGGACACGGACCCGATACTTACAAAGGAGATCAAACGGCACATGAGCCAGGCGCTTGAGGCGGCTGACGTGGTGCTGTTCCTCGTAGACGGCAAAGAAGGCGTCCACCCGCTCGACGTGGAACTGAACAATCTCCTGAGGCGCCACAAAAAAAACAAGATACTCGTGGTGAACAAAATAGACAACGCCAAGGAAGAGCTTAACATGTCCGAATTTT
>CAZSIW010000138.1:0-6389 GCA_964606755.1 uncultured Elusimicrobiales bacterium
CCTTACCCTCGCCTTGGCATTTTTTTTAAGAACCTATAAACCGGACATCTCCGTTTTTCCTCTAAAAACCGTTGTTCTTCTGACAGTTATCTTTCTACTCGGAACAAGGTCTTCGCCGGAAAGATCTATCGCCAGGAACGAAACTATCATCTACATCTATGCTTTCATAGCTTCTCTACTGTTCAGCCAACTTGCCCCTGGACAGAAGCGAATATTTTTTAAACTACCCGTACTGATCGCCGCGTGGTACAGCGCTCTTATTATTTCTTCATACATATCTACCTCTGCCGGGGGGATTTTCAGAAGCGATATCCTTACCGGGTACACTCTCAACCCTGAC
This sequence comes from uncultured Elusimicrobiales bacterium, assembly GCA_964606755.1. Classification (GTDB taxonomy): domain Bacteria; phylum Elusimicrobiota; class Endomicrobiia; order Endomicrobiales; family CAZSIW01; genus CAZSIW01. Next base: position 341 of record CAZSIW010000138.1, read on the forward strand.
GCCATCTCGGGTTTTATGCTTTTCTCGATGCCGTTTGCCATTATCTTTTCCGTGACCAACAAGAAAGTGAACACATTTCTTTTTTTGTTGATATTTTTGGGAGTTTTGATGACCAGATCAAGGACATGCATCATTTTGTCTTTCATCGTAGTTATCTATTGGCTCCGCTACAGCATTAATACACCGAGATATATGCTAAAAGCACTGATTGTATCATTAGCAACTTTTTTTGCAATAGTGGTGTATTTTAAGATAAACAATTACCACGGCATGGGGTTCGGCGCGCTTTATGACAGGTTCGTCTGGTGTGAAAGCGCATTGAGGATGGCCAGAGAGAAACCGTTCTTCGGCTTTGGACCCGGCTGTTTTGGGAACCTTTATCTCAGTTACAAGGTCCTTCCCGCAAACAACACTGCTTATCTGCACAATATTGCTATTCAGCTCTTGATCGAAAGCGGTCTTGCGGGTTTTATCGTTTTCCTATGGCTTTTTTTAAAGGCGTGTTATTTAAAGTTAAACAGCTCCTGCGAGCTGGACAAAATTGCTGTTGTTTCGCTTCTATGCTACACGGCCAGCGAGTTGTCCGGGTTCACCTATAATTTGCTCGCCTTCAAGATTATTTTCTTTATTACCCTTCTATCTTCGTGCGGCGATTCCCAGGCTTTAAAGCGGGAAAAACCGCTTTATTCGAAAACAATCGCGCTACTCGCTTCTTTCCTGGTATTGATCTGGCCCTCATTGATTTTTTCAGCGACCCTGCTCAAAAATAGCGGGCTTTATTATATAGATAATAAAAATCCTCATGCCGCCATATCAATGTTCGAAAGATCCATAGCTCTCGACCCTCTGCCATCGGATGTTTACTCGAATATGGCTTCCGCCCTCTTCTCGGAGTACGCCGGCAGCGGAGACAAAGGATACCTTTCGAGATCGATCGCCGCCCAGACCGAGGCGGCAAAAAGGTCGCCGGCGAACGCCGCGAGGTATTCCGACCTCGCGTGGCTCTACTTTACGGATTCAAGGCATGAAGAGGCGAAAGAGTTCATAAAAAAAGCGTTTCTCCTGGATAGGTTCAACAAAAAATATGCCGACTCACTGAGATTAATGAATAAAAATGAAAACACAATTCAAAATTAACAGCTTTTACATATTCGTCTTAGTAGCCGCGGTTTTTTATATCCCGGATTTTGTTTTTTCAAGATCACTCTTCATCCGGGATATAACATATCTTTTCCATCCCTGGAAACTCTTCGCGAAGGAGTGCCTGCAGACGGGGAGTTTGCCGGCCTGGAACCCGTTCGTTTGCTGCGGTATGCCTTTTATAGCTAACCTGCAGTCTGCGGTATTTTACCCGTTCACTATTTTATTCTGCATATTCAATTTCCCGTCGGCGCTGAGGTTTTATCTTACGATCCAAATGTTCTTGTGCGGACTTTTTGCCTACCTTTTTGTAAGAAACCTTAATCTCGGAAGATTTCCCGCGACGGGGATCGCGATAATATTTTCTTTCGGCGGATATATACTCACAAGACAGGAGTTCCTGAGCCACTTCAGCACAGATATATGGCTGTTCGGGATACTGCTTTTCAAGGATTCGCCGACATTGCTGCTCATCGCTTTAGGGTTCGCGTTTTTTGCCGGACACCAGGTGTTTTTTATACTCTCACTTATACTCTTTATCTACTACATGGCCTCATACCGGAAAACATATTCCGTGCCTGTTAAATACCTTTTCATCGCCGCTTTGGCATTCGTTGGACTCATTTCAGTGCAGTTATTGCCTTCTATAGAGCTTACTCTTCTTGCCAGCCGGATAAGCGAAGGGCTGGCCCCGAATATCGCTTTCCTTCACTCGCTTAGGTTCTCAGACATTCTTGGTATTATCAATCCTCACATTAACGGTAACATCGAACAGCTGCAGGGTGAATCGTTTCAGTGGACGAACGCGGTCTATATCGGTGCTACCGCTTTATTCCTGGCTTTCTACGGGACGTTGTTCTCTAAATATAATTTAAAGCTGAAACTCCTAGGCGTCTCGCTTGTGTTGCTTGGCCTGGTCTTAAGCCTGGGCGATACTACTCAGATATATCCGTTTATCTACCGACACTTATTTCTTTTCAGGCTCGAGCGATATCCCGTACAGTTTTATCTTATAACTCTTACGGGGTTGTGCGTTCTGGCTGCGTTAGGGCTCAGGGAGGTAAAGTATAAATATATTTTCACTCTGCTTATAGCCTCTGAAATGATCGTTATCGGATACAATTTTCAGATCAAGGCGCGGGACTCATATTTCTATTACAAACCGTCTACCGTATCTATATTACAGGAAAAGACAGGCGATTCCCGTTTTATTCTCTCTCCGGGAATGGAAAAAGACAGGACATTCTACTCGAGTAATATCAAGGATGCATGGATGAATACAAGGGAAGCCCTTTATGATCAAACGTGTGTGCCCTACCACCTTATGAACGCCTATGGAACCGGAGAGCCGCTGATTAGCTCGGCCATTGAGAATAGTGTCAATACCGTTTACAAGATCAATACTCCTCAGGAAGCAAAAACCGGCTATGGTTCGCTGGGCGTGTCATTATTGTTGTGTAAAAACAAGATGAAAGACACGGACGGTTTTACACTGCTTAACGACAGGCTCTATTCATACATCTACTCCCTTGATAACCACGCTCGTATATACGATTTTTCAAAACCTGTAAAAGATCTTAAGCTCGATAACACACACTTCTTAAAACGTGTGCTCCGCGTAGATTCAGAGGAAGACAACACCCTGACATGGAAAGAAGCCTCATTCCCGGGTTGGAAATTATACATCAACGGCTTCAGGTCCAATTACTCACAGGACAGCGGGCTGGCAAGGTCGGTCCGGATCAAAAGCGGAAGATCAGTGATCACACAGATATACGATCCGCTCTTGCAGAAGCTCGGGGTCATTTTGACCTGTTTATCATGTTTCTTTTTGATCCTGTTTATGTTAAGGTATCGTTATGAATGGTTTTAAACTCTATATCTCGATCGTCGCGGTCCTGTTATTTCTGATATTTGCACGTGTCCTGCTGGGCACCGGGTCTATTGTGGGAAACTACGGCGATGTTTATCTGCACTACTACCCGCTTAAACATCTGGTCGCGGAACACTTGATCACCGGCAAAGCGCCTCTATGGAACCCGTACATCTTTGCGGGCCAGCCTCTGCTTGCAAACCCTCAGGCGGCGGTCTTTTATCCGTTAACTATTCTGTTCTCTATATTTCCGACTCACATCGCTTTTAATTACTTCATCTTCTTTCATTTTATACTGGCCGCGGTCTTTATTTACCTGTTGCTTTCCGCATCGGGCTTTACACCTCTTGTCAGGTTTACAGGAAGTATTGCGTTCGTCTTCTCCCAATTCCTTATCTCCAGGGCCACAGCCGGCCACCCCATAGCCTTATCGGGCTATGTTTGGCTTCCCCTGGTGATATTGTTCCTTTTCACCATATCTCAACGTTCCAGCAATTTAATAAATACATTATTCGCGATAACACTGTCGTTCCAGTTCCTATCGGGACACGTACAGCCGATCTATCTTTCTCTGACGGTCATTTTTCTCTTATTCCTTTTCAGGCAGTTATCTTTCTATAAAGATCTTTCGGTGACTTTCGCGCTGTTTTTTCTTCTCTGCCTGGTACAGCTCCTGCCGTCGCTTGAGTTCGCGAGGGCGTGCGAAAAGGGGATATGGCCTGAACTCACAAAAACCTACTCGCTTGATATAAGTTGTCTCGTCACGCAGATCTTTCCAGACCACTTCGGAAATATCATCAAGGGTACGTTCAAGTACCAGAACTACGCGTCACTATACTTTGAGAAGTACTGTCTTTATTTCGGTGCGATCATGTTCGCTCTTTCGATTGCCGGTGTTTTCATTTCGCTAAAATCAAAAAAGTATTTCTGGCCAATCACTTCCTTGCTCTTTTCAGTTCTGGCGCTGGGTACAAACACCTATGTTTATAAATGGCTCTATGACACCATGCCCGCCCTTGACCTGATAAGGGTGCCTGCTAGGTTCTATTTCCTGGTGATCTTTTCGCTGATACTGCTGTCCTGCAGCGCACTGAACAAGTTCAAGAACAGGAAAGTCATTATTCTAGCGGTCCTTCTCATCACGACGTTCGATCTCGTCATGTCGGCAAAGAAGTACATCTATCCCGAAGACATCAAGTCTTACAGGAAACCAAGCGGCATCGACATGTTTGTCAAACCCGGGTACAGGCTGATCTCCGACCCGGAAACCGTGCCGTCGAACAAATCGATGCTGTACCATAACATGAACCTGAACGGATATGAGACTCTGATCCTGAAGAACTATGTCAAATATATAGGTCTGCAGGAAAAGAAGGTGTTCACCCCGACCGGCCTTGCCAGGACAGACCTGTTCTCGCCGCTCTCAAAAGGGCTTTCCTTCAGATACATTGTCACAAAAAAGAACGTGCCGGAGTTAAAACTGGCAGGGGAAACTCAAACCGGGCTCAAGGTCTATGAAGTAAAAGATTTCCTTCCTCTTATGTATTTTCCCAGGACCATAAACATGTTCGAGTCGGACGCCAAAAATGTTTTCAAGGGGATCAATTACCTAAAAAACACTGCGTATTCACCGGATCAAGAGACGATACTGGATGAGCTGCCGCCTGGTTACCCGCGTCTTACCGGCGGAGGTGACCTTGTGTCATTTGTTTACAGCCCCGCGAAATACAAGGCTGAATTAACGGTAGCAGGTGACACATCACTTGTACTAAGCGAAATATATTACCCCGGGTGGAAGGCAAGCCTTATGAACAGGCCTGTAGAATTACTTCACGCAAATAAATCGTTTAAGGCCGTTTTATTGCCAAAGGGGGATTATCTAAAAAATAACGCCCTTTTTATATACTACAACCCCATCTCATTTGTGCTCGGAATGTTGTGCACAACAGCTGTCCTGCTCGCCTTGATTAGCCTGTCTTTTTTATCCCTTCTCAAACGTAAAATAAATTGAAATCATAAGCTGAATTTGTTATAATATCGCAAGAATTATGACTCCAAGAATCTTGATGCTTATTGGAAGGTTTTTTCCTGTTCAGGCAGGGGCAGAACTGCAGTGTTTTAGGCTGTCCAAAGAATTAATTAAAAACGGCTTTCAGGTAAGCGTCCTAACCCCTGTTTTAAGCGATCTGTCCAGATTTGAGATCATCGAAGGAGTGCCCGTTTACAGGCTCGGGATCCCGGTCAAAGGTTTTATCGGTTCTTTGGCATTTGTGCTACACGGTTTGCTCTGGTTGACAATAAACCGTTCAAAATACGAGATACTCCATGCTCATCAGGCATCTTCGCCGGCTGTATTGGCCGGATTTGTCTCGATCATTACCGGTAAAGACTCAGTTTTAAAATTCGCCGGCAGCAGGAAAACCGGCGACATTTTTACGTCTAACAAGACCTTGATCGGAAAGATCAAGCTCCGGTTCTTGAGAACATCGATACAAAGATATATAAGCCCCAGTGAAGAGATAAAAACTGAGGCGGTAGAAAGCGGTTTTGATCCGCAAAAGATACAGGTAATTCCGAACGGTGTTGATACCGCTGCCTTCAGGCCGCCCGCTGACATCGAAAAAAATGAACTCAGAAGATCTTTCGGCATAGCTCAGACCGCCCGCGTGTCTGTTTATACCGGGAGAATAACTAACGGCAAAGGGCTTGAGGTATTGTTCGACGCCTGGCAGCACATCGAAAACAAGATACCCGAGATAGAAAAGCTGCTCCTTGTCTGCGGCAGCGGGCCTCTGGAAAATGAATTTAAGGAAAAATATAAAAATATAGCTTCGATAAGGTTTCTGGGCTGGCAAAACGACACCGCCGCGGTATTAAAAGCAAGCGATATTTTCGTACTTCCTTCGCTGGGAGAAGGGCTGCCAAACTCGCTTCTTGAAGCGATGTCCTGCGGGCTTCTTTGTATCTCGACCGATATAGGCGGCGTTAGAGAGCTTCTGCGAAACAATGAAAACGGTATTTTGGTTGATCCGGACA
>CAZSIW010000139.1:0-6350 GCA_964606755.1 uncultured Elusimicrobiales bacterium
CAGTTCGCCAGTTAATACATTTGAAACTGGCAAGACTGGTCAACTGGCTAAACAGGCAAACTGAATGGAGGTTCTCATGTTCAATTTGGAGAAGTATCCTGAGCAGTGGGTGGAGATCAGCGGCATCGATGTTGACGGCGTTGAGTTTCAGTCAAGGTTGGAAAGAGATCAGAAAAAGATAAAGAACCTTGCGGAAGAGTTCAAAAAAGACGGCATGCTTAAATCCTGCATTCTGTACAAGTACAACGACTCTTCAAAACTGCTTGCGATCATCAGCGGGCATCACCGCATACCCGCGGGCGTATCAATAGGCATGACAAAAATCCTCGCGCGCGTTATACCGCAGGCTGATATGGACGATCTTACCGCGCAGTTGTTGAGCACAAAGGAAAACCTGAACAGCGACACGCTTAAGAGCAAGGACATAATATTTGCATGTAAGAGATTGGCAGACAAAGGAATGCTCCAGGCGCAGGTTGCTAAGGATTTAAACATAGCTGAATCCACAGTAAGAAAATATCTCGCCGCGGCGGATTCTGCCGACGCGCAGGCGGTGGCTGACGGGACGAAATCTATTGCCAGCGCGATAGGGAAAAAGAAAGCAAGCAAAAGCATGTATTATAAGCCGTTGGGCGATAACGGGTTTGATCTGTTTATCAAATTTCGCGGTAAAAGGGACGATCCGCAGGCTTTCAGGGGTTTTATCGCAAAAAATGTGCCGGAGATGAACAAATTGTTGGATGACGCGCAGAACAACGCGGCGGCGGGCGGGGAAAAAATAGACAAGGCGGCAAGCCGATTGGCTTTCAAGGCTGCGAAGCTAGAGTTTAAGACGAAAAAGACGAAGCTAAAGCAGATCGCCTCGGCGGTGAAGAGCGCGGAAAAATCCGCTAAGGACTCCGAAAAAACAGGGATTGATTCCAGCGCGTTAAAGCAGCACCTGGAAGAGTTGAAAAAACAGCACGAGGCGCTGAAAACGGAAGTGAAGGAGTTGAAGGGGAAACTTCCGAAAGGGAAAAAGGCAGGGAAACATCAGGGTTCAACAGAGAATAGAGAAAAGAGGATAGAGAATAGGGACGGCAATGGCACGGCAAACGGCGTTGCTGTGCAGCAGGCGGCGGAGGCGGAGAAAGCTAAAAGGGATAAGGCTAAACTAAGGGAGCAGGCTAATCCGATAATAGACGGGCTTACCCGGAAACGGCAGGCGCTGGTGGACAAGTCCGATCCGGATATGGAAAAGGTGATTATGGAAACCGGCCAGAGCCGCGAAGGTCTGATAAAAATGATAGATGAACAGTTGGGGCGGTATAAACAGGAGTTTGGGGAATGATAACGGCAGAGAATAGAGAATAGGGGAAAGAGAATAGGGACGGCAACAATGGCAGAGGCAAGATTGGCAGAGTCAGCCAGAGGCTGATCCGCCTTTGGCGGAAATAGAGAAAAGGGGCAAACAACAGAGAAAAGAGGATAGAGAATAGGGACGGCGACGACCAAAACGGCAGAGAAAAAGGGAAAGAGAATAAACATCAAAATCCTCCCGCGCATGACAAACCACTTCTTTTAAATTATAATTACTGTGCGATTTATATCTTGGATATCAAATTTTAGATTTGAGATTCCGAGCACGGCGAGGACTACACCTTATGAAAACAAATTTGCCGCAGGGGATCGATATTCGAAAGATGGAGCCGGGCGAGGAGGGGCGGATAGCGGAGCTCGTTCTGCGCACCTTCGCGGCCGCCTCGGATGAGTATGACGAGCAGGCGGTAGAGACGTTCGTGCAGATGGTTTCGCCGGACACCCTTGCCGAGATCATCAGCGACGAGGACTGTTTCTTTTTCAACGCCTACGACAAGGAAGATCTCGTGGGCACTATAGGCGTGCGCAACGGCAACCACATATTCCTATTCTTTGTGGACACAAAATACCAGAGAAAGGGCATCGGGCGGGTGTTGGTCGGCACCGCCATTGCGCACATCAAGCAAAGGTACCCTTCCGCGAGAGAAATTCTGGTCCACTCTTCCCGCGGCGCGATCGTGGCGTACGAGCACATGGGTTTCCGCAAAATAGGCAAAGAAGTGGTGCAGGAAGGAATAGTGAGCACCCCGATGTGCAAACATGTCTAACAAAGGCAATCTCGAAATACGAATTTCGAAATCCGAAAAAACAGCAATAATCAACGTTTGTCATTCCCGAGATTTGTTATCGGGAATCCAGTGGCGTTGACGCAAGATTTGTCATACGTTACCTAATCGCCTGGATTCCCGCTGGAGTTTACCCTCGAATGTCTTAATCGGGGGCTGGAATGACATCGACATCGAGACAGGATTGCAAAAGTTCCGCTGCCGGGAGTTATTTGAAGACAAGCATGGTGGCTGTCTGGTTGATGTGGTATATCAGCTCTTCGCCGTAGGTGTTGAAGCCTATGGTCGGTATGCCGGAAAATACGTTGCCGTACGCCTCTATCTCGTTCTTTTCTTCCAGCTCCTGGGCCCTCAATATGCAGCTGAAGTTGATTATCCCGGATATTTTTCCTGATATCGAAAGCTTTTTCTCCACGGCCTTCCTCGTGTCTTCCACTATGTTAGTCGATTCCAGCAGCTCCAGCTTAGAGCCGTTGTTGATCTTGCAGTAAAATTTTATGCTCTTGCCGATCGTCTGCTGGGGGCTGCGCACGTAGAGCTCGCCTTCGGAAACGATCGCGACAGGGTTGGTCATGAAGCGCAGAGACGCGTCCTCGGGCCTTATCCCGAGCGCCTCGCTGTACGCGTCGACGGCGGGTTTGTCGTCAAGCTCCAGCACGACCCTTGACGCCTCGTCAACCTTTGTCGCCGTGAGCGCCCTGCCCAGCTTCTTGAAGCTCTGGGTTTTAATAAAACCGAAATCGGCCTTCGCCTTGATGAGCACGACAATGGCGGCGTTCGTGTACATCCTGCCGTTGGCGAAAACGTGGGTCTCCTTGAATTTGAGGTCGTCACCCGCGGAGGCGCCGATGAACTGAACGTTGGTAAGCCCGCTTATCGTCTCCATCACTTTTTCTTCCGCGCCGCTCATGCCGTCGATAAAAACCATCCCCACGTACCTCTTGAAGTCCAGGTAGGTCATGTGCACGCCGAAGTAGTACTCGAAATTCCTGAACGCTTCCCGCAGGCCGGTGTTTTCCCTGATGTTCTCGACAACCTCGATCCTCACGTCCTCGATGGTTTCCTTGTCGAACGACATTACTACCACCGAATTTTTCATTACCCTGCCGCTGTATATCTCGCCCGCGGTGGTGCAGCCGAAGACGTCGGTTTTGGCGGAGAACATTTTCTTCATTCCGGCGTTGAGTTTTTGGAGGTCTATGTTGGAGGTGGAGAAGAACAGCACCATCCTGGGCGTGAAGGAGCCCGCGACGGCGTCGCTCTGCCTGGCTATATCGGCCAGCACCGCGTCCACGCCGGTTCTCGTTGAGAAAAATGTTTTGATCGCCATTGCCGCTCCGCTGAGTTGCTTTCTGTAACTTCAACAAGCATAACAAGTATAGCAGAAAACAAATGACATGACAACAAAACGGCAAACTTCTCATTTCGCGCCGGATTTGCTAAAATGACACAATGAAAGCCTGGGACAAATTTAACAAAAATATCGTTCAAAACGGCCTCGTCAGGCCTTTTGACAGGGTGCTCCTGTGCGTTTCCGGCGGGCCGGACTCGGTGTGCATGGCGCACCTGTTCTGGCGCCTGCGGAAAACGCTCAACATCGAGCTGTTTCTGGTTTACTGCGACCACGGCCTGAGGCGCGCGTCGGCGAAAGAGGCGAGGTTCATTACCGCCCTCGCGGATAAACTCGACATTCACGCCGAGGTCGTAAAGATACCCGTGCGCGGTTACTCGCAGAGCAACAAGGCGTCGCTCGAGACGGCGGGGAGGGTCCTTCGCTACGAGGCGTTCGTGAAAGCCGCTGGTGAAAACCGGTGCAATCTTATTTCTACCGGCCACAACGCCAACGATAACGCGGAGACGGCGCTCATGTGGCTCATCAGGGGCACCGGCAGCGACGGAATGTCGGGCATACCTCTTGCCAGGCCGGTCGAGAACAAAAAGGCTAAGATCATCCGTCCCATCCTGTGTCTTACGAGAAGCGAGATAATGGAGTACCTCAAGAGCCAGAAGCTGAGATACTGCACCGACGAATCCAACGCGAGCCTTGATTTCACCAGGAACAGGCTGAGGCATGAAGTCATTCCGGCTCTTGAAAAATATAACCCATGTTTTGTAGAACATGTCTATGCGCTCTCAAGGATTTTCGCGCAGGAAAACGATTTCCTTAATTCGCTGACCCGAAAGGCAAAAAATACTGTAGTTTCAATTAAAAAAGACAAATTCGAGCTTGATTTGAAGCGCTTTTTTCGATATAATAAGGCACTGCGGCTGAGGCTCATAAAATCGATCTTGCCGGAAAAGAAGTCACAACTGCACATCGAGCGCATACACGAGTGGATATCCGGCGGCGGCGCCGGGCGGCTTGAGTTTTCTTCGCACTGGGAACTTTCCAAAAATGCGTCAAAAGTAGTTCTTAAAAAACACAAATGAAAGAATCCATCGGCGAGATCATCATCGGCGAAAGCCAGATCCAGAGAATAGTGAAGGCCCTGGCCGGGAAGATATCGCGCGACTACAAAGGCAAAGAGCTCCTTATAGTGGCCGTTTTGAAAGGCAGTATAATATTTGTTTCGGACCTCATAAGGGCGCTCGACGTGGAATGCAAGGTGGATTTTATTTCCGTGTCTTCCTACGAGGGAACCGGCAGTTCCGGCGTTGTGCGCCTGATGATGGACCTGAGGGACGACCCGGTGGACAAGCACATTCTTCTCGTTGACGAGATAGCCGACACCGGCAGGACGCTCAGCTATCTTTTGAACAACCTGGGAACAAGAAAACCCGCTTCCCTGAAGACCTGCGTGCTGTTCGACAAGCCGGCCATAAGGGAAGTGGAGCTCAAGATAGATTACGTCGGCCACATACTGCCGGACAGGTTCGTTGTCGGCTACGGCCTCGATTACAACGAGAGGTTCAGGAACCTGCCCTACGTTGCGGCTTTGAAGAAGCCTTAGATCTTTAGGTTGTCATTCCCGTGAAAACGGGAATCCAGCCAGCAGATCGATTAGAAAATATCTTAAAACAATTTTACGCTTTATATCACGGGCGAAAGGGAAGGAAAATAAATGAATAACAAGAGCAAGTACGGAATTTTGGCCTGGATAGGCGTGTTTTTGATACTGCTGTATTTCATCCAGTCGGTCAGGAAGCTCGGCATGGAACAGGAGCTGCCCTACTCGGCGTTCAAGAAGTACCTCGTTGCCAACATGGTAAGCGAGGTGACTATCTCCGAGGACGCGATAAAGGGGAAATACAAAACGCCCGACGGAAAGATAACCAGCTTCAAGACCGTTCCGCTCAACGACCCCAAGCTGATCGAGGAGATGGAACAGCACAACGTGCCCGAGTTCTCGGGGACCATCGAGAAGAACTGGATAATGGCCTTCATCCTCAACTGGGGGCCGATGATACTACTTATCGGGTTCTGGCTGTGGATGCTCAGGGGCATGCAGACGGGCGGCAAACAGGTGATGGCGTTCGGCCGCTCCAAGGCCAAGATGCAGACCTCTAAAAAAACAAAGACGACTTTCTCCGACGTGGCCGGCTGCGACGAGGCCAAGGAAGAGCTTCAGGAAATAATAGAGTTTTTGAAAGACCCGGCGAAGTTCCAGAAGCTGGGCGGAAAGATTCCCAAGGGCGTTCTCCTCTACGGAGCGCCCGGAACGGGAAAAACACTGCTCGCGAAGGCCGTGGCGGGCGAGGCGGGCGTTCCGTTCTTTTCGTCGAGCGGTTCCGAGTTCGTCGAGATGTTCGTGGGCGTCGGCGCATCGCGCGTGAGGGACCTGTTTGACCAGGGAAGAAAAAGCGCGCCGTGCCTTCTTTTCATTGACGAGATAGACGCCGTCGGCAGGCACCGTTTCGCCGGCATCGGCGGCGGCCATGACGAAAGAGAGCAGACACTCAACCAGCTGTTGGTTGAGATGGACGGTTTCGATACTAAGGAAGGCGTTATACTTATAGCCGCTACCAACAGGCCGGACGTGCTCGACCCCGCGTTACTGCGGCCCGGCAGGTTCGACAGGCACGTCTCGGTGCCCACACCTGACCTCAAGGGCAGGGAAGAGATACTGAGCGTTCACGCCAAGGCGATAAAGCTTACGCCCGAGGTTGACCTGAACGTAATCGCGCGCAGGACGCCCGGATTCGTCGGGGCGGACCTCGCGAACCTCGTCAACGAGGCGGCGCTTCTGGCGGCCCGGAAAGAAAAAA
>CAZSIW010000140.1:0-6342 GCA_964606755.1 uncultured Elusimicrobiales bacterium
CCCACAAGGGCTTTATAATCCTTCAGATACGATGTGTTGTGAAGGCGCGATATTTTGTCGCCTTTCTTTTCATCGAGGTCCGAAACCGCTATCAGGTTCGAATTCGGGTGTTGTGTAAGTATCCTGGCGTGGTGCTGGCCAAGAGAACCTACGCCGATCACCGCTGTTCTGATTTTATCCATAATTATATCGCCACAACCTTTATTGAACTTTTTAAAGCGAGTTCGAGAAGGTTTTCTTTATCGAGCATCAGGGTACTGCCTGCTTCTATCGCAAGCACACCGGCTTTAACCTCGGCCATGGTCTCTATGGTCCCGGGCCCTATGACGGGTATATCGAACCGCAGGTCCTGGTTTGGCTTGGCGACTTTAACAACCACTACCCCGTCCCCGCCGTATTTCGCCGCGCGTCTTATGCATTCGTCCGTGCCCTCGATGGATTCCACGGCAAGCACGCACTTATCTTTAATCACGACGCTTTGCCCGATGTCCATGCCGGCTATGTTCTTGGCTATTTTGTGGCCGAATTCAACGTCCGCGTTTTCCGCGCCTGAAAGCTTTTTGCCAGAGACCATGCCCTTTTGAGGCAGAAGGTGGGTCAGATATTTGTGAGACGGCAGCAGCGTTATTCCCTCTTTTGCAAGCTCGTTAACGACCGCGCCGAGGATTGAATCGGTTTTTTTGTTCACAAGGCTCGCGAGGAGCTTTATCGCTCTTAAGTCAAGCTTAAGGCCAGCGAACAGCTGTTTGTGCTTCACCTGGCCGGCCATGATCGCCTGTGTCACCGATTCTTTTTTCAGGTTTTCGATAAGAGTAGAAAGCTGTCCTAGGTTCACCCAGTACGTCTTGTCAGAAAACGCTTCTATCCCGGGGTCCGCTTCTTCTTTCAGGGCTATAATAACAAGCTCCGTGCCGAGCTTCTTGATCTGCTCCGCCACTAGAAAAGGAAACCTTCCGTTCCCAGCTATAAGGCCTATTTTATCCATTGAATCCCTTATGATCGCATATCGTATATAGTATATCGTATATCGAAACACCTACTGTTGACGACATACGACCTGCGCTCTGCGATATTACAGATCGCATATCGTATATCGAAAAAACAAAGGCAAAGACCTTGACAACATACGTTCTGCGACCTGCGATATACGATTTTTACAATTCTTCGATGTTCTCTTTTCTTCCCGGACGGCAGATGCCGCGTTTTGAGGAACGGATAAAGCTTATTATTTCCCTGACTTCTTTTTTAGGGTCGGTGGCTTCAAGCTGGTCAAGAGCCTCTTCCATGGTTATCCCCGAAAGAAATAGCGTTCTGTAGGCGGACTTTATGTCTTCTATCGCCTCTGAAGAATAGCCTTTGCGTTTTAATCCGACGAGGTTCAACCCGACCAGCTTAACCCTGTCGCCCTGTGACTGGGTGAACGGTATTATGTCCTGGGACACCATCGAACCGCCGCTTATCATGGCAAGTTTTCCGATCTTAGTGAACTGGTGGACAGCCATAAGGCTGCTTAACACGGCGAAATCCCCCACCTCCACGTGTCCGCCGAGCGTAGCGGCGTTGGCCATTATAACTCCGCTGCCTACAACGCAGTCGTGCGCTATGTGAGTGTATGCCATAAAGAGGCAGTTGGAACCAATCTGAGTTATGCCGCTGGCGGTCGTGCCGCGGTTAAGGGTTGTGAATTCTCTAACGGTGTTGTTGCTTCCCATCACGAGTTTCGTTTTTTCACCCTTGTATTTGAGGTCCTGAGGCGGAGTGCCTACGCAGGCATGAGGATGGATGACGCAGTTCTCTCCGATCTCTGCAAACTCGATGAGCGCGTGAGAACCCACGATCACGCCTTTTGAAAGAACTGTATTTTCACCTATTACCGCGTACGGGCCAACCTGTACGCTTTCGTCAATTACCGCCGTCTTATGTATGATTGCTGTGTTGTGGATCATATTATCTCCGTTTAATGAAAAAATAAGTCACCTGGATCCCCGATTACGACACTCGGGGATGACCCGCGGCAGCGGGTCAATTAGTTTTATCGGCAACAGCGAACATGAACTCGGCTTCCGTGACGAGTGTGTTGTTCACATACGCCTCGCCGCGGACTTTACCGCCTCTTTCGCGCGCGCGGATCACCTCGATCCTTAGCTCGAGCACATCGCCCGGTACGACCTGTTTCCTGAATTTGACCCCGTCTATTGCCATAAAGAGAGCCAGCTTATCTTTGTATTCCGGCTTGGATAGGAACAACACGCAGGCTGTCTGCGCCATTGCTTCGACTATCAATACCCCGGGCATTATTGGCTGGTTAGGAAAATGACCCTGAAAAAAGTTTTCGTTGCCGCTGACACACTTAATGCCGCGAGCAGTTTTCGTTTCCGGGTACACCGTAACCTTGTCTATCATGAGGAAAGGGTACCTGTGAGGTATGAGTTTCTTTACGGCATTGATGTCGTACGTTGTCTCACTGGCAGGCGCCTGAACGGGCTGGTCCATTTTTAGTTCCTCCGCGGGTTTTGTGGCCTCAGTTTTTTTATTTTCCTCAAGGAACTTAACAAGGAGTTTGGCAAAGTTGATATTATTGGCGTGGCCCGGTTTAACGGCCTTTATGTGGGCTTTTAAGGGAGAGCCGAGCAGGTAAAGGTCGCCGATAAGGTCGAGTATCTTGTGCCTGACGAACTCATCCTTGAACCTGAGTTTTTTGTCGGGGTTGTGTATCTCGTTCAACCCGATGACTATCGCGTTCGAGAGGTTGCCGCCTTTGGCGAGACCTCTTTTCTTGAGGGCCTCGATCTCGTAATCGAAGCAGAACGTCCTAGCCGGAGCGATATCGCTGATAAAGCTTTCCTGCGTTACCTCTACGGTAGCGGACTGCTCGCTCAGGAACGGGTGGTTGTAAGCGACCTTGCACTCGACAATGAATTTATCGGAAGGATGAGCCTCGATCCTGACCCCGTCAGATTCGTATATGAACGGTTTTGTTAACGTTATATATTTCTTAGGCGCGTCCAGCTCTTTGATCCCGGCTTTCAGGAGCATTTCAACGAAAGGTTTTGCGCTGCCGTCCATGACCGGCGGCTCGTTGTTCGATACGTATATCTCGATATTGTCGATGCCGAGGCCCGAACAGGCGGCGAGCAAATGTTCGACGGTATGTATCCTTACTTCACCTTCACCTATGGTGGTGCCTCGTATGGCGCCGAGCACCTGGTGGTAAGACGCCGCTACTCTGGGATTTCCCGGCAGGTCGGTCCTGATAAAATTTATGCCCGTGTTTTCCGGTGACGGTTTAAATACAACTCTTGTCATGTTGCCGGTATGCAGTCCTACACCCTCAAACTCAGTTTCCTTCGCTATCGTCCTCTGCTTGTCCATGAGCGTTTCCCTTTCGCATTTTGTCGTATATTTCCGGCAGTTTGTGTATAATTGCCTGGAGCTTCAATTCCTGTTTGTGAGGCCTTGCGGGAAAACCGGAAACGACCTCGCCTTTCTTGACATCCTGCGTGACCCCTGACTTGCCCGCGATGACAGCCCCGTCGCCGACGTTCAAATGCCCCGCTATCGCCGCCTGTCCTGCTATAGTGACGCCGTTGCCTATCTTCGTTGAACCGGCTATGCACACGGCGGCTACAATGACACAGTTGCTGCCGATCTCGACGTTGTGGGCTATCTGTACCAGGTTGTCGATCTTTGTTCCCCCGCCAATCCTGGTCTTACCAGTGGTCGCCCTGTCTATAGTCACGTTCGCGCCTATCTCAACGTTCGATCCGATCTCTACCGTTCCTATTTGCGGTATTTTGAAAATTCCTTTTTCGTACGGAATAAACCCGAACCCGTCCGAACCTACGACAACACCTGGATGGATTATCACATTGTCGCCTATTGTTATGTTCTCGCGGATGGTGACGTTAGGATATATAAGCGTGTTTGAACCCACCCTTGAGTTGTGGCCTATGTAGGAATTGGCGAGTATTTTTGTGTTTTCACCGATATGCGAATATTCTTCAATTACCGTGAAAGGCCCGATCACCGCGCTTTTGGCCACGGACGCTGTTTTTGCCACATACGCCATAGGGTGTATGCCTTTGCCGTGATCCGGCGACTTTTCCTTTGCCAGAAGGTTAAGTACCATTGCAAAGGCGAGCTGCGGGTTTTTGACGTTTATATGGTCTTTGCCGGGCAGGGACATCTTTTCGGGCAAAAGCACGAGCCCTGCCTTAGTAAGCGCAAGGTGTTTGACATATTTGCTGTTGCCCAGAAAAGAAAGATCGCTCTCAGATGCCTCAATGAGGCCTGCTGCTCCGGTTATAGCTCTTCCTGGGTCACCGTTTAACTTTCCTTCTACGAGCACAGCTATTTCTTTAGATGTTATCTTCACTCTTTTCCCCATGCCCGGACAGGAACTTGTCCGTCATCTCAAATTTCAAATCTCAAAGTATGTTTTACCTGCCTCTCATCCTGTCAAGAACCTTGTCTGTCAGGTTTTTGACGGATTGGCCGTAAAGTATCTGGCTTTTGTCTACGATTATGGAGATGTCTTCTTCTTTTGCTATTGAGTCAAGCACACTGTCAATATCCTTCATTACGGCATCCGTGTTGTCTGCCTCTATCTTGTCTAATTCCTTTTTCTTAACGTCAACGAACTTGCACAGATCGTTCGTTTTGGTGTCGATGTCCTGCTTGATCTTAACGATACCATCTTCCATGTCTTTTATAAGCTTCTGCTTTTCCTCTACCGTTAATGTTACGGACTGGGAATTTGTAGACGTGCTCAAGGCCACGGACGGTGTTCCGCTTGAGACTGCCGGCGCGGCAACGACGGGTTTAGCAGCGGGCGTTGTTGCCGGAGAGGTTGTAGCAGAAGCGAGATTGCCGGCTAACCCGGGGAGATGCAGGAGTACGCTTGTTGACGCCGTTACGGTATAAGTGGAGACAGAGGTCGCCTGCTGGAGTTGCTGCGGCGGCGGCTGATTCTTTTGTTTTTCGATCTCATCTTTAAGTCTTGAGATTATGGTTGAGCTCGATACTACTAATGCTTTCATGGAGTTGATGTTGGCCTGTATATCGGCTATGTTTTTTCTTCTTGATTCCGCCTGGTTAAGAAAATCCTCTTTCATGCGCTTGGTCATCGGATGTTCCTGGAACACTCTTTCAATGTCCACATAGCCCATCGTCAGTGTCTTCGTTCCCGATGACGACTCGGACGCTTTGTCCAGCGGCAATTGTATCGACAAGGCGAGCCCGGGAGCAAAAACACTCATCAAAACTACCAGGAGAACTTTTGGTGCAAAAAAATGGTTTTTCAAGCTAAACACCTCAACTTAGACTGTTTGTTTCAGCACGTGGGTTTATGCTCTCTGTGCATAAAAACAAACATTTTCGACATTTTACATTCCTTTAACTTAACCTGTCAGTTAAAACACATTCCCTATATTGAAATATATCTGGCTAACGTCTTCACCAGGTTTGTGGTCAAACCCATATCCCCAGTCAAGTCTCAGAGGAAATACAGGAGAAGTAAATCTTATGCCGAAACCCGCACCGCACTTCAGATCGTTATCATCAGGTCCAACTGTAAAGTTTACGTCATTTAAAGAGTCCCATGTTCCTCCTATGTCGAAGAAAAACGCGCCGACAAGAACACTATGTTTTTTTTCTTCCACAAGCGGGAATTTAAATTCGACATTACCCACGGCCATGGCCGTGCCCCCGTCAACAGGGCCGATTTGAGTGCGGTAGACGTAACCTCTCACGGTATCGGCTCCACCCACATAAAAACGGTCATAATAAGGGACATCGGTCGATTCTCCGAAAGACTGTATCAATCCAAAGGTAGTATTGAATGTCAGGACAAATTTCCAGAAGGTCGGGAAAAAAAATGTATTTTTTATCACGGGCTTATAATAATTCACGTTGCCGCCCAATGGTCCTCCGGCCAGAGAAACACCAAATGAATGGATGCTTCCGTGGCTAGGGTCATAAATGTTGTCCCTTGAATCCCATGTTACCTGCGTCGATATGATGGAATTTATGTCGTTATTTACCGGAAGAAGAGTGGTAGGAAGCGCCACGGCGGTGTCCGTGCTTAAAGTGATATTGATTTCCTCATAGGTATAGCCGAATGAGAGACTCATCTTGTCGCTGAGCCGCGGAGACAATGTGATCGATCCGCCTTTCGTGTCCTGAGTATACGCGCCGGTGATATCACCGTAGTCCATAAGTCTCTGTGTGTCGAATAGAGACACGTTCAGACCCATGCGTTTGTCAAGAAACCACGGTTCCGTCCAGCTTAGCTGGTAATTATTTACCCTCGCGCCGAACTCCCACTGCAGGTTGAGTTTCTGA
>CAZSIW010000141.1:0-6337 GCA_964606755.1 uncultured Elusimicrobiales bacterium
TTCTGACACCTCATACCTGAAACCTGTCACCTGAATTTTACAGGAGTTTATATGTTGTATGACCTGATAATAATCGGCGCGGGACCGGCCGGGATAACGGCCAGCATCTATGCCGCAAGAACGAACATGAACTTCCTTGTCATAACAAAAGATATTGGCGGGCAGACCCTCTGGACAAGGAACATTGAGAATTACACCGGTTTTGCTCTCGTCACCGGTGTTGAGCTGACGGACAAATTCGTCGAGCAGATAGAAAAGTTCAAGATACAAGTAAGAGAGAACGAATCCGTTATCGATCTGAAAAAGGAAAACGACAGGTTCTCTGTCATTACAAATAAGGGAAGTTACGAGGCGAAATCGGTGATAGTAAGTTCCGGCAGGCTGCCCAGGAAACTCGGGATAAAAGGTGAGGAAGAGTACAGGAACAAGGGTGTCGCTTACTGCGCCACGTGTGACGCGGCTGTCTTTGCCGATCAGGACGTTGCGGTCGCGGGCGGCGGGAACGCCGCACTGGACTCGGCTGTACAGCTTTTGGGTTTCGCCAGCAAGATTTACATACTCAACGCCGAAAACGAATTCAGGGCCGACAAGGTCCTTGTGGAAAAGGTGACGGGCGACCCCAAAGTGGTTGTTTATCACAACAGCCGCGTTCTTGAGGTGTACGGAGAAAAATTTGTGACCGGCCTCAAGACGGAGATTGGCGGAGCGATCCGGGATCTGAAGGTGGAGGGTTTGTTCATCGAGGTCGGTTCCATACCTTCATCCGACTTTTTGCCCGGTGTTGCAAAAGACGATCGGGGACAGGTATACGTGAACTGCAGGTCGGAGACCGACATAGAAGGGCTTTTCGCCGCCGGGGACGTGACCGACGTGCCGGCAAAGCAGATAATCGTCGCAAGCGGGGAAGGCGCGAAGGCGGCGATATCGGCGTTCAATTATCTGGCACGGAAGGGCGGGATACAGCTGAAGGAAAAAACGCCGTCGCAGCGAGACCGGGAAAAATAGGAAGGAGCATTGTCCCGCCACAGAGGGACTTCTCATATTAAAATTTGCATCAAGGAGCTCAGCATGAAAAGCATCAAGGGAACAAAGACGGAAAAAAATCTGTTGGCGTCGTTTGCCGGAGAATCGCAGGCCAGGAATCGTTACACGTATTTTGCCTCAAAGGCTAAAAAAGAAGGGCTTGAACAGATATCGGCGCTGTTCCTTGAAACTGCCGAGAACGAGAAGGAGCACGCGAAAAGGTTTTTCAGCTATCTCGAAGGCGGACCAGTCGAGATAACGGCCATCTACCCGGCAGGGATCACGGGCACGACAAAAGATAACCTGAAAGCGGCGGCGGCGGGTGAGAACGAGGAGCATACGAAACTCTATCCAGGCGCGGCAAAGATAGCCGACGAGGAAGGATTCCCGGAGATAGCGGCCCAGTGGAGAAGCATAGCGGCGGTAGAAGTTCAGCACGAGAAACGCTATCTCACATTGTTGCAGAATGTCGAAAAAGGAAATGTCTTTAAGAAAGACAAAGTCGTAAAATGGAAATGCCGTAACTGCGGCTACGTGCACGAAGGAAAAGAAGCGCCCGCACAGTGCCCCGCCTGTCTGCATCCCCAGGCGTACTATGAAATAAAGGAAGAAAATTATTAGAATCAAGGAAAAAGGGACAAGGAATAAGCTGGATATTCGAATTAATCCGCAAAACTTATTCCTTTTTCCATATTCCCTATCCCTTGGAGATATTTATGGTATTTAAAGATGAAATATCTATTGTCCTGTGCGGCGAGGCGGGGCTTGGCATAAACACCGTTGAGACGCTGTTGGTAAAAATACTTAAGCTCTCGGGTTATAACGTGTTCTCTTCGAAGGAGTATATGTCCCGCATACGCGGCGGCACGAACTCGACATGGCTGCGCGTTTCGTCGACCCGTGTCAAGGCGCCGGTAGAGCGGATGGACATATTCGTGCCACTCGACAAAGACTCGATCCCTCATCTTGCAAAATATCTATCAAAAGAAACGATTATTATAGGCGACAGGGCAAAACTCGAAACTGAGAGGCCCGTCATAGACGTGCCTTTCTTCGAGCTTTCAACCAGGCTGGGAAACCCTGTTTTCTCCAACGTAATAGCGGTCGGAGTGCTGGCTAACATCTGCGGCGTGGATTTCTCCGTGCTGGAGGGATTTCTCAAAAAACATTTCGCCTCCAAGGGTGACGAGATCGTTTCAAAAAATATCCAGGCGGCAAAAACGGGATTCGGTAAGGGAGCGGAGATAATTTCTTCCGGCCAGATAAAAGTAGAGATAAAAAGGAACAAAGAACCCCTGAGCGATATGATAATGAACGGCGCAGAGGTGTTGGGGCTGGGCGCGATAGCCGGAGGTTGTAACTTTTTATCGTCTTACCCGATGTCCCCGTCAACCGGCGTGCTCATTTTTATGGCGGAGAACGCCTCAAAGTTCGGTGTGGTGGTTGAGCAGGCCGAGGACGAGATATCCGCGATGAACATGACTATAGGTTCCTGGTATGCCGGTGCGAGGGGCATGGTCACTACCTCCGGCGGCGGGTTCGACTTGATGGCCGAGGGCATAAGCCTTGCCGGTATCACCGAGACGCCGGTCGTTGTCCATATCGGCCAGAGGCCGGGCCCCGCCACAGGCCTTCCGACCCGGACAGAGCAGGCCGACCTTGAGATAGCCCTTTATTCTGGACACGGCGAGTTCCCAAGAATTATCCTTGCTCCGGGAAACCTGGACGACGCTTTCTATCTTTCGCAGAGAGCGTTCAACCTGGCCGACAAATACCAGGTGCCGGTTTTCCTGCTTACAGACCAGTTCCTTCTTGAATCATATTACAACAACCCCCAGTTCGACACTGATGGCATTGGTAACGAGTATTTTGTATCTGAGACCGGCCCTGAGTATAAGCGGTACCAACTGACCGAAAACGGAATATCGCCCAGGGGCATCCCCGGGAACGGCAAAGGTTTTGTGATGGTTGATTCCGATGAGCACGATGAGGACGGCCGGATAACGGAAGACCTCGACCTGAGAGTGAAGATGGAAGACAAAAGAAGAAAAAAGATGGAGGGAATCGTAAAAGACATAGTTCCTCCTGTTTTTAACGGTACTGCGGACAGCGATACGATCGTGGTATCGTGGGGCTCAACCTATGAAGTCATAGAAGAGGCCCTTGCTTTAATGAACAGGAGTAACATCGCCCATCTGCATTTTAAACAGGTTTATCCGCTATATCCCGATACTAAAACATATCTTTCAAAGGCAAAAAAAGTCATTATAATAGAGAATAACGCCACCGCGCAGTTCGCAAAGCTGATCAAACTGTACTCGGATTATGATATCATACACAAGATATTGAAATACAACGGTTTGCCGTTTTCGGTTGAAGAGATAAAGATGGAACTGGAAAAGGTGATATAAAATGGCTAATATATATGATGTTGAAACAGACATAGCCTGGTGCCCCGGATGCGGGGATTTTGGGATACTTAACATATTAAAACTGGCCCTCTCTGAGCTGGGTATAAGGCAGGAGAACCTCGTGCTTGTTTCGGGCATTGGCCAGGCGGCCAAGCTTCCGCAATATCTTAAATGTAACTACTTCAACGGTCTGCACGGCAGGTCGCTCCCGCCTGCTACAGCTATAAAAGCCTCAAACCCTAAACTTGAAGTAGTCGCGGTGAGCGGTGACGGCTGTTCGTATGGCGAAGGGGGAAACCACTTCATACACACTATCAGAAGAAACCCCGATATCACGAACCTGGTACACAATAATATGGTCTATGGTCTTACAAAGGGTCAGGCATCCCCCACCAGCAGGAAGGGTTTCAAAACACCAGTTCAGGTGGGCGGCGTGTTCGCGGAGCCTTTTAACCCGTTATCCGTTGCTATCGCCCTTGATGCGTCTTTCGTGGCCCGGGCGTTCGTTGGCGACCAGGTCCAGACAAAAGAGATTATCAAAAAAGCGCTCACCCACAAGGGGTACACTCTCGTAGATATATTCCAGCCATGCGTGAACTTCAACAAGATAAACACCTATCAATGGTATAAGGAAAACACCTATTACCTGGAGAGTTCGCATGACCCATCGGACAGGAACGCGGCTTTTAAGCGCGCGACAGAAACAGACAAGTTCCCGCTGGGTGTGTTTTATGTTAGTCCAAACAAACAAACTTTTGAAGAAACCCTGGCCGCATACGGGCAGGATAAAACGTCGATCATAAATAGAACCATAGACAAACGCCAGCAGATAAAAGAATTTATTAAAACAATGGTATAGTAGCGAAACGTGATGTTTTTAGGATAGTTAAAGACAAATATATATGAAATTCGCCCCGGGGGCGAATTTGTTGTTTAGGATGTGTATATTATTGCAAAATCAATCAATTGTTAAAATTGTTGTTTATCGAAAGTAATCATGAAATGGTCGCATAGTTAACCCCAAATACAGGAGTATTCATGCCCATGAACAATAAAACAGTGATTGCGGTTATCCTTATTATCATCAGCGCCTGCGGAATGTGTTTCGCCGCCAAAGAGAAGAACATCATTAAATTCGGGCGGGATGTTACTGTTGAGGAAGGGCGCACTGTCAGGAGCGTGGCGTCTGTCATAGGGGATACCTATATAAGCGGAACGGCTGAAGATGACGTCATCGCTATAGGCGGATCGGTTTTCTTAGGAAAAAAATCTTACGTGGGCGGCAACATAGTATCCGTGGGCGGCGTAATTGACAAGAAAGACGGCGCGCAGGTGGACGGCAACATAGTAGAGGTTAACATCCCTGGTTTTTCCGATACGGCAAGCACAAAGTTCAGGTCAAAGATAAAGAAGGCTTACTGGGAGCTGAGAATAATTTCTATCTTCGGTCTCCTGCTCCTGTCTATCGTTATGGTAGCGATAATCCCGAAACCGATAGAAATAATATCGACGCACGTGGAAAAAAACACGGTCGGTGTAATTTCCTGGAGTATAAAAGGCCTGATGCTGATAGTGCCGCTCGCGGTGATACTTACAATGTCCCTGGCGGGTATTTTTCTTATCCCTCTTGAGGTGGTGCTTGTCGCGGCGGCAACCCTGCTGGGCTACATCGCTGTTTCTAGGGTGACCGGAAAAACCGTAGGGGAGTTGTTTAACAGGCCTGAACTTTCCATGTATCTTCAAACGGCGATAGGTGTATTGATAATTTCTTTTCTGGGTTTGATCCCGGTCTTCGGGCTGGTGGTTAAATTTTCCGCCGCGCTTATCGGTTTCGGAGCCGTGCTCACAAGCATGTTCGATAAGGCGAAGAGCGGTAAGTTACTCAGTAAGTACTTTAATCCCGTCAATGAGGTACCACAACCCGACAAGAACAGCAAGGACCCTTCCTGATACCCGCACAAAACCTTTAGCGGAAATAAACCGGGAAAACAAGAGCCCCAAAACCCACAAACTTGAACCGAGATAAAACCCGAGAAAAAACAATACCGGTTTTATGAGGCTGTTCATGCCCATGGTCCGTTCAAGCCCGAGAAGGAACGGCGGGCATAAGTTCAGGCCCATGACTATACCGGCGAAAAAAGGGAAATTCTGCCCTGAGAACCATTTTCCCATAAACCTGCAGAATGAAAGTTTTTCCGTCATTTTCCCGAAGCCATACAAAATAAGCCAGGCGGAAAGAGCGATCTCGAAGACGGCGAATATCGACGGCTTAATTCTCCCGTTAAAGTAGATCCCCACGGCACCGCTTACCAGCGCGAAAAATACGTATGCGATCAGCCTGCCGGACAAAAATTTAATCACCGGCGATAAGGGTTTTATGTTGTCGGAAAGAAAATACGGAAGTATTACCGGAGAGCAGACCAGCACACAGCTCCAGTTAACGGCTAAACCTAAAACAAGGCCTTCCATTATTTGTTTCATTAGAATGACAGAAATTTGCTCACTTCGTTCGCGAAATTAACGACAAATACTTTGAAATTAGCTCTCTAGGCTCGCGAAATTGAACGGCGGATACTTGTCCCGACATACGCCGGGACGAAATTAAGAAACTCATGAAGTTGCCTCATAGCTGTCCAAATTAGCCGAAACTGAAACTGAGCTGCAAATTGTTCCTTGAAACTGACTGATACGGATCGTTAAGCCAGTCCCAAAGATTTCTCCTGGCAAACAAATTTGCCGGAAGTATTGAACACAGCGTATACAGCGACCAGATGAACCGCGACTTGTACTTCAAATACGAAAGCATCAAGTATGCGATCAAAGCAACCCATAATTGGGACAGCAGGGCGTTCGGCGAAGTGCCGACAAAGCTCTTAACCTTGAGCTGTTGCTTGATAGTCTTA
>CAZSIW010000142.1:0-6305 GCA_964606755.1 uncultured Elusimicrobiales bacterium
TCAGATGGTTGGACGGGGAAAAACCTGATGAGAATGTTGAATACAAAATAAAGGCGAAAGACGGGCATATAATTCACGCTCTCCTTAACGTGAAATTCAGGTTTGATAAAAACGGGAAACCTTCCGGCGCAACGGTTGTAGGGCACGATATAACCGGGCGCAAAATGATGGAAGAAACGCTTGCGGCAGAGCGCGAAAATCTTCAGAACATTTTTGACGTGGTGAACACAGGCCTGATCCTAATAGACGGAGATGGTGATGTCATGCGGATCAATAATGTGGTCGCGGGTTGGTCCGGAAAAAACAGCACCGAGATATTCGCTGAAGTTCAACCCGGCGACATATTGGGCTGCATACACGCCATGAATGATTCAACAACGGGGTGCGGGGCATCACCTCATTGCAGGGCTTGCCCTATTCGTAAGACGTTTGAAGCGGTATTGCGCACGGGAGAGTCAATTCACGGAGTTGAGGCTGAGGTTCTTTTGAAGATAAATGGAAAAGAGAGCCGGCTCTGGCTTGATGTAAGCGCAGACCCTCTGACTATCAACGGTATAAGGCACGTCATTCTCGCGCTCAACGATATCACTGAACGCAAACGCGCGGAGGATGTTCTCAAAAGCGACAAGGAAACTCTTGAGAGGCTTGTCGCGGAAAGATCGGAAGCGATATTGCGTGCGCACACGGAGCTGGCGAGATCAAAAAGGCTTTCGGATATGGGAGCGCTGGCGGCCACGGTGGCGCACGAGCTGAGAAACCCGTTGAGCGTGATAAAAGTTGCCAACTATAACATCAAAAGGAAAACAAACGGTGATATTGAAAAGCACACCTCAACCATCGACAAAAAAATAGAGGACAGCAACCAGATCATAAATAACCTGCTGTTTTACACGAGGATCAGGGATCCTCATTTCGAGAAAACCAATATCAGCGCGATAGTGCTTGAATCGGAAGAACACATAAGAACCAGGTACGGCCTCAAAAAAGAAATAATAGAATATTGCCCCGACGAGAAATTTTACGTTGTCGAGATAATGGTTGACCCCGTGCAGCTAAGAGAGGTGATCAGCAATATCCTGAACAATTCGGTAGACGCGATATCTAAAAAAGAAAACGGAAGAATAGAGGTGCGCGCTAAAGAACTTAGCAAAACGGTAGAGATTCATATAAAAGATAACGGTGTCGGCATGACACCAGAAGCGCTCGGAAAACTCTATGAGCCCTTTTTTACGACAAAGTCCAGAGGAACAGGGTTGGGGCTGGCGGTGGTAAAGCAAATAATAGACAACCACAAGGGTAATATCCGCATAGAAAGTAAAAAAAACCACGGGACAGCGGTCGTTATATCGCTGCCAAAGAACTGCTGAATCCTTACTCACTACGTTTTTTGAACGATGGCGAGAGCTGTTAAGGTGAAACCAGCAAGCAAATCCAATGACATTCTAGGCAAATAAAAGCTAGTGGTTGTTACACCGTAAGATAAATCGATCACTATTAACAACTGATTCTATTCAAGTTGACTAAAAGAAATAGATGTTGTAAAATCAAACTGAAATGAAGCACTACATGAGGAAAATTGGTTTCGTTATCGCTCTATGCGCCGCACTGTTTATGGTGGGGCATATATTTACGCATTTGTTGCCTGGGTCCGAACCGCTCCTGCAGTGCCAGATATGCAACTCGCTGGCAAGTATTTCGGTGCCCGCTGCAATTACGCTGGCTCTTATTTTTCTTTTCATTTGCAAGCTTATACTGGCACCGGTTATAGCAGTTCCTTTCTATGCCACCTTCCACGAAGAAAGCAGGGCGCCTCCGGCAGTTTAAATCAAAAATAATTTACAGGTGTATTTTATCCAACAGGTATGGTGTCGTTTTGTTTTGCCTGTTGATAATGTATGGAGCGCTCACTGCGTTGAATTATAGGCATATTCGGGAATTTCTAATGAAAAAAATATTTTTAAGTTATATATTAAGCTTTTTTGTTTTTACTCCTTTCGTCTGTTCCGCGGCTGAAAACACGGGCGCGCGCTGTCCCGTTGTCTCCGGCGCCAAAAACGGGTTAACCATCGCTCAGGCGGTTGAAGATGGCGTAAAGGGCAATCTCGATCTGATCGCGGCAAAATATGATGTTTCGAGCGCACGGGCGGACGAGTTGACGGCCGGCCTGTGGTATAACCCGGCGTTGACGGTGGACGCCGTTTCTCAGCCGTTCGGGACAAACTGGAACCAGAGTACTTCCGGAGGGCCGCGCCAAAGCGATATAGCCATATCATATCCCCTCGATGTGACAAATAAAAAAGGCAGACAGAAGGAAAGCGCGCATCAGGCGTTCAAGGCCGCCGAGGCGAATTTTCAGGACGTAGTCCGAAAGAAGGTCCTTGAGATAAGGCTCGCGTATGTCGACGTTATGTTGAACGAACAACTGCTTTCCCTTGCGCACGAAAAAGAAGACAATATGCAGAGGCTGGTAGAGCTCCTGAAGACAAGGGTGGGCAGAAAAGACATACTTCCACTTCTACAATCAAGGGCCCAGCTGGCTCTGGACCAGGCCGTTTCGCAGAGGAAAAGAAAAGAAAACGATCTGCGCGCTTCAAAGAACGTGCTGTCGGTGCTTCTCGGCAGAACTTCCTTAGGCAAGGATTACGATATGGGAACCGCGTTATGTGACCTCGACATAAAAGACCTGCCGGACAGGGAGGAACTGATCGGCGAGGCTCTTTCAAATCGTCCAGACATGAAAGTGCTGGAGTTAAGCAGGCTCAAGGCCGAGGCGGACAGAAAACTGGCCAAGGCCATGATATTGGACAACCTGAGTCTTGGCGTGGGCTACACGTCGATCGGGGCCGAGGATGCCAATCCCCAGGTTCCCGGTTCAGCGGGTCTGCCGGGCTCAGGCGCGTGGTCGGCCAGCCTCGGGATACCTCTGCCGCTGTTCGACCGCAACCAGGGCAACATAGAGAAAGCAAGGATCGCCCGGGAACAGCTGGACAAACAGATACTCTCTCTCGGCCTGTCCATAAGGCACGATATAATCGATCTATACGATCATATAGCACTGACAAAAGACCTTATATTTAAATACGAGAAGGCCCAGCTCAAGAACGCCATTTATGTGCGCGACACACAGCAGAGGGTTTTCGGCACCGGCGCCCAGCAGGAAGGTTTGCTGGATTATTTCGACGCTATAGGCGCCTACAACGACACGCTGGCGGACTATTATAATACGCTCGCTGATTACTGGAAGGATTCGGCTTCGCTTAACGCCGCCGCAGGGAGAGATCTAAAATAATGCTTATAAGAAGAGTTTTGATATATTCCAGTTTAACCTTAATAATAATTGTGGGAGTGTTTTGTGCCGTTAACTCCAGAAGGCCGGCGGATGTCAGTATTAACAAACCCGATGTTTCCGTTTCAGACGGCGGCATACTCGTACGGCCTGATTCAAGATTGTTGAACCATCTTCAGATAATGAACGTGAAGTCCGGCGTCTCGGAACGTTCAGGGTTCAGGATGATAGGACAGATAGTCGCTCTCGCGAACCCGTCTTCAATAGAACGTTCGAGCGCGGAAGATAACCAGGCCGGGAACGGCATTTCATGGGTTGAACTTGATCCGGCGTTGTCAAAAAATATCGGGCTGGATCTGAAGGCTCTTGATTCCGCAAAGGCCGGCGAGGTCATCGGGGTCACTGCCCTGCCTATGGCCTACGCGAAGAAAGTATCGGGCGGGCAGAAAGTAAAGATAGCGCATTACGGGCTTTACCACGAAACGGAAACGGGAACTATTATTGCTGTCAGGTTGACTAAGTCGTGGTGGGGGGATTCAGTTCCGGTCATATTCCGGCTCGATAACGCGCAGGAATGGCTGCCGGGTGCTAACTGCGAGGTAACATTCCCGTTAATAAGCAGTCAGAGCATGAGCATACCAACAACGGCTCTTCTGCACGAGGGATTATATGATTATGTCCTGAAGGCTGAGGCGCCGAACAGGTTTGTGCCGACAAGGGTTACTGTCGAAGAAGAGAGCCCGGACAGAGTTGAAATACTGACCGGTATGTCCAGGCAGGATAAAATAGTCGGGCGCGGGGCTATTCTTTTAAAACCGTACATACATCAGATGATGGCAAAAATAGTAGTAAGCGGCAAGTGATGAAAAGCATCGAGGAAAATATATGATAGAAAAAAGTGTTGCAGGAGCGGTGAAAAACCGCTGGCTGGTGTTGTTCATAGCGGTTTTTCTGGCCGGGGTGGCAATATGGTCCTACACCCGTTTAAATATTGACGCATACCCTGACATTTCCGGCAAGCAGGTTGAGATAGATACCACTTATCCCGGCCGCGCGGCTGAAGAGGTGGAGCAGGAAGTGACCATGCCCCTGGAGCGCGTGTTCTCAAGCGTTCCGCACACCGAGATAGTCCGTTCGCGCACTATCTTCGGGCTTTCCGTGATACAGATAAATTTCGAACCGGAGGTAGACGACTATTGGGCCCGCGAGGTGGTCAACCAGAAACTCAGCGAGGTCCAGCTGCCGCCCT
Organism: uncultured Elusimicrobiales bacterium; assembly: GCA_964606755.1. Taxonomy (GTDB): domain Bacteria; phylum Elusimicrobiota; class Endomicrobiia; order Endomicrobiales; family CAZSIW01; genus CAZSIW01. Next base: position 4,536 of record CAZSIW010000142.1, read on the forward strand.
CGGCACAGCCGTCAATGGCCAGCCTGTCTGACAGCTGTTCCGAGATATTCCGTTACCAGATCATAGGAGAATCGCCCCATGACCAGATGGAGCTTCGCACGCTTCAGGACTGGGTGATCATACCGAGGCTTCTGAGGGCGAAGGGGGTCGTTGACGTTGCCAACTTCGGCGGGCTCGCAAAACAGTACACGATAGAGCTCGACAGGGACAAGCTGCTCAAATACGGTGTCAAGCTTCAGGAGATAACCTCCGCAGTTCAGGCGAACAACTCGTCAAGCGGCGGCAGCATCCTTCCCCGCGGCAGTATGGATTTTGTTATCCGCGGCCTGGGCAGGATAACCAACCCGAAAGAGCTGGAAGATATATTCATAAAAAACTCCAACGGTACCCAAGTTTTCATAAGAGACATAGGGCATCTGGTGATAAGCCATCTGCCGCAGTCTGGTATTTTCGGCAAGGACGCTGACAACGACACCATAGAAGGGGTCGTGCTCCTTCGCAGGGGCGAGAACCCGTCTGTTGTTCTCAGGAACGTCAAAGAGGCTGTCGCGGAGCTCAACGAGACTCTTCCGAAAGGCGTCAGGATAGAGCCCTTTTATGACCGCACGGTTCTTATTCAGGAAACACTGCACACGGTGCTGCACAACACCCTGCTCGGCATAATACTCGTGGTCCTTGTGATATTTTTTCTTCTGGGAAGCCCGAGGATCGCGCTAATTGTGGCATTGACCATTCCCGGCTCTCTTCTGTTTGCGCTGATCCTGATGAAGCTTACTGGGATACCCATCAGCCTTCTTTCGATAGGCGCCATAGATTTCGGCATAATCGTCGACGGCGCTATAATTGTTTCAGAAAATATCCTGCGTTATCTTGCTACTCACGACGCCCACGGACATTTATCTGCCCACAGTCAAGAGGCTGCCCATAGCCAACCGGCAGAGCAGTGTCAATTTCCTGGTGAAGAGAAAAAAGCGGTGACGATCCCTGCGATCCTCGCCGCTTCTAAAGAGGTCCAGTCGCCGATGCTTTTTTCAATGCTTATCGTAATAGTGGCTTACGGCCCTCTTCTTCTTTTGAGCCACATAGAGGGCCTGTTGTTCAGGCCGATGGCTATTACACTCTGTTTCGCCCTATTGGGCGCGCTTTTTATAGCGCTGTACCTTGTTCCGGTCCTGGCGAGCGTATTTTTCAGGGGGAAAACAGTACTGCACGAGAACAGGCTGTTCAGTACCCTGCAGTGTTTTTACAACGGTCTTCTCCCTGAGATGCTGAGGATGCGCTGGAAGCTGGTATGGAGCGCATTTGTGCTTCTGCTGCTTACTGTTTTTGTGATACTTCCGAGGCTGGGGATGGAGTTCCTGCCTTATATGGACGAGGGCGCGTTCTGGCTGAGGGTGAATTTTCCCGAGGGTATTTCGTTGAAAGAAAATTCATATTACGCCTCCGAACTCAGGAACATCATCCGCGGGTTTCAGGAGGTTTCATTCGTAACATCTCAGACCGGACGCAACGATCTGGGCACCGACCCCTTTCCCGCCAGCCGCATGGAGATGATGATAGGGCTTAAACCCAGGAGCCAGTGGAAAGATTACAAGACAAAACTGTCCCTTGAAGCCGCCTTGCGCGACAGGCTCAGGAATGAGTTTCCAACACTGCGGCTGAACCTTACCCAGCCCATAATAGACATGGTGACCGAAGATGCGAACGGCACATCGGCGAACCTGGCGGTGGAGCTGGTTGGTAACGACCTCGCAAAACTTCGAGAGCTGG
>CAZSIW010000143.1:0-6252 GCA_964606755.1 uncultured Elusimicrobiales bacterium
CTGGCGAACGGATGTCAGGAGATTGACACAAGGATCGGCACGGACCTGACAACGGGCTCATCTTCAAATGAACCATCTAATTTATCAAGCACTTATGTGTGGGTGGGAACTACCGTTCCAGTCACGGAGACCTACCAGTTTATCGGCGACCCGCGGCACAGCCCGTACCTGGACGGCATGCAGAACCAGACTTATAACTGGTACTGGCAACAGCCAAATACAACTGATTATCCGGGGTTCAGTAATGCAGCCAACGGCTGGTGTGGCGGGAGTATATACGCTGACACCCCCAGAATGTACAATGCTTTCAGGACAGGGTTTATGAAGGACAACACCGTTTACAACGGCATTACGGGTTATTCTTTTTACTACTTCGGGTTGGGCGGCGAGATGGGGTATGATTCCGCGAACGGATTTGCCAACGGCCTGCCTATTTCCGGCACGCCCTGGAACTCGTCAAACACCAATTGGGATGAGATCACATCGAACCTGGGGACCACGGGCTCGTATGCGAGAGTGATAGCGAAAAAGGACAATTCCTGGGTCGGTCTTTACTGGATAGGCGAGCTATATCCTGATTCTGATTTCGCCACCTGGTCGGCTAACGGTAACCTTTCAACCAACACATATTACAGGGCGCATTATGATGTCAATTTCACTAATGTCGGTCAGGTTTTGCCATATAAGCCACAGAAGCGCGCGAATGGGCTGGGTTGTGCCTCATTTTTTAACGGGACATCTGCAAGCGGTAACGGGCCGTATAACCACGATACAGGCGGAACAAACGCAACCATAAGCACGGCGGGACAGAACGTGACAACTGTTTTTCACTATCCGCCAGTAAGCCCGGTCAAGGCTACCAGGCCGTTCACCCTCGACTATGGGTCGAACTACCCCGATGAATGGAACAGCTCAATCTATTCAGCTTTGAGGACTACACTCTCAATGAACAGCAAGTTTTATACAGCAAACGGTTACTCTAACGCGTATGCCGCAAGCGCCGAGGTGCAGATGGTGAAGAACTCAAATTCCTGCTACTTCGTGATGAACGGCCTTGATAAGGAGGCTCAATCGACCCCCACTGAACTTGGAAGAATAGCGATGTCCTGCGTGATGAGGCAGTTCCTGGATGCGGGGCTTGCGGCCGCTCCCGGCTGGATAGCTCAGGTGCCGCTTGTGACCATAACCGCGCCTTTGATCAGCGACCAGTTCATCAACCCCACCAGCATCAACATGGCGTGGTCAAGCGCGTGGAAAGGTTGGGGCGGTACTAATTATACAGAGGCATACACTAGCTCATATACTCAGGCAACCCCGCTTGTTTATGTGCTGAAATATTCCAGCGATAACGGCCAGACCTGGTATTACTGCACCGACAACACCCAGACGTCTCCGGGTGTCAGGGACTCGGCGCACACTACAACAAACCTTTCCTATACCTGGGATGTAAGCAATACTGCTGCTTTTCCCAGAGGAACCTATATTCTGTCTGTAGAGTGTTATAGAACAAGTATAAATCTTCACTACACTTATGATTATATTCAGATCTATATAAACCGCTGACCGGAGAATTTATCCAAATGTTAAAAAATAGCCATTTTGTTTCTGCTATAAAAAAGAGCGTTAAAAAAAGTTCGGGCATGACGATGATAGAGTTGTTGATGGCCGGGACCATAGTCGCTATCATCGTGCCTATAATGGTGCTTCTTATAAACGCCACCATAAACGGTTTCACAACTTTTGACGCCCAGCAGCAGATAAAAGGCGCCAACCAGCAGCTGCTTAACAATATTTATTCCAATCTCGTCCTCTCAAAAAGGATATTTCAGAACACGGCGTCGGACAATGCTTTCTTGAACAAGATATCACTGTCAAACCTTCCATCCAGGATCTCGACATCGCAGCTCCCCGTGATAGTTTCTTCGGGCAGCTTGTCCCCGAACAGCGCGGGCTTCAATCCCGCCAATGTAGGGAACTCGCTTTTTTTCGTAGGGCACTCTACTACAAGTATTTTGAACGGCGTGGCAGGATCAACCACTACCGTAATGATAGACGGCTACACGTTCATCTATTATTATCTTACACCGCAGTATTCCGCGGGTCTTTTAAGAACTACCTCGTACAACGTTTACAGGTGGGAGAGCGTGACCTATGCGGATTACCAACAGCTTACCTCTTTCTCTAATACTACCGAGCAAAAGAACATTGCAAAACAACTCTATAGCGACAATATTACAAATTTGTTTGATCCATCTCAAACTAGCGTTACAAACGCTTTCTACACGGTAAACAGCGCCGGGGCAATATCTTCATCCAGTAATAATCTGATCAATAATCCAGGCGGCTCAAAATTGATGATAAATATAATTACCGGCATAACGGGCGGCGGTTTCAGGTACGGAATAGCGCCGAACTCCAGCATATGGCCGAGCAACCCAAAAACCGTTCCGCTTTATGCTACCGCAAGCGGGGTTTTCCCGGCCGGGTTCGAGGTCGCCGTCGAAGGACAGGCGGGGGGGAGGCAGGTGCTTGTCAGATCGGTCATCGTGGCGCAGGGTTCAATGAAGGCAATACCCGCAAGCGATCAGGTGATCATCGCTTCGGCCACAGACTTGTGGTGATTCCTGTCACACTGTAACTTCACGAATAGAAATTTAAATTAAGAAATTCAACTTCGCGCTCAACCTCTTCCCGCAGCAAACCCAATTTTGTATAATTAACTTGCCACAAAATAACTATCCCGTGCTGTGTCCGGGAATGAAAGGAATTTAAAATGCGATTCAGGGAAAAAACGTTCAGGAGAAAAAGAGTCTACACGGGAAAGTCGGTGAATTTTTCGGCCGACGAGATAATTCTGCCCGACGGTAATAAGGCTGTCCGCGAGTACATGGAGCACCCGGGTGCGGTCTGCGTTCTGCCTTTTATCGATAAGAAAAATATCATCCTGGTGCGGCAGTACCGGTATCCCGTGAAAGAAGTGACGTACGAGCTGCCGGCGGGAAAGATCGACAAAAACGAAAAACCGCTGATGTGTGTTAAAAGGGAACTCGAGGAGGAGACCGGCTTCACCTCGAAAAAAATATTAAAGCTTGCTTCTTTCTGGCCCACAGCGGCTTTCTCAGACGAGATAATCCATATTTACGCGGCCAGGCAGTTAATCAAAGGCACTCACTCCCCAGATGAAGACGAGTTTCTCCAGACCGTGATCCTTCCATTCGAGAAAGTTCTCGAAATGGTTAAAAAAGGAAAAATAAGGGATTCGAAATCCATGATCGGCATAATGTATTGGGCTGTTTTTGGAAGGTCTTTTCAGTTTTGACAGTTTTCGTAAAGTATCCGGAAGTAGATACGATTTAATAGTAAAAGAAAACACCTGTTGATAAAATCTAACTTTTAGTTGAGCGGTTTTGCCCATTCTTTCTAAACTGGAAAACTAAACTTTGATACATGTCTCCGACGCAAATCAGGGGCTGACTGTAAGTAATGTCTGATAATCCAACGGTTTTGTCGAGTTTTGCAGTTTCGGGTATGCTGATGAGGCGTTTGATATATTCGGTTTGTAATAACAACAATTTTTTTGATTTTTCTTGACATTTGCAAATACTTATAGTAGAATAACCACAAGGCAATTTTTCCGGGTTTATAAAGGCATTGACAAACCGTCGATACTCTGTTATAAATTAATTGGGACAAAGAAAACCCGAAAAATGGCAAACCCGGAGAGATCCGGGGACGCAAAGCCCCCGACCAACGAGTCGGGATCCCGGCGAGGGTGCCGGGATACGGGACCTAACTCCGATGCTAAGTCGGGAAGGTTGGCTGGGTTGCCGAAGGTTAAGATGATGAAAACGAAACTTCCGTTGTTTACTTTCGTCCTGCTTGTTTGTACTGTTCTGACGGTCGGAACAGGCAAAGCGGACGCATCTAAAATGGGAGTTTTTTCTTTTTCCTGGATGCCAAGTTTCGATGTCTCCCTGACAGGTCTTGACGCCAGGGACGAAAACAACAATCCCTCAAGCACACCTTCCTCAAAACAAGATCTTGAAAGCGTGTTCCGCACCGGCCTCTACGACTGTCTCATCACAGCCGATATATTTTCTTTCGCGCAGGCATTTGCTATGCTGAAGCAGAAAGTGAACCCGTCGGGCTCGTCATTCTCAAGAAGTATCCAGCGCTTAAGCGGCATTATTTCCGCCCTTGCGCCGTCTACGAAAAAAATACTTTCCAGAATGATAGCCCGTATCAGCGGGATATTTTATCAGCCGATCGTATTGTCGTTTCCTGCCTTATCGCCGTTCCTCACGTTTTGCACACCTTCCGTGTCGGTTACCTGCCTGCGTTGCTGAGATTGCGTTTTTTTCTGTTCGGTAATTGCTTTCGAGAGTTAAAGAAAAAAACGTAAGATCAGTCAAGTACACGGGCAAAACTATGAAATACAAAATCGTAGTTGAAAAGCTGGAAGACAATAAATTCTTCGCTTATTGTCCCGGAGTGCATGTGCTCAAAGGCCTGGGGCCCGATATGAGCTCCGCCATGCACCAGCTCAAGGAAAATATGATCTGCCATCTCCACGATCCTCTCATGGAGCTCGAGATCGTAATGCATAAAGCCGAGATAAGGTCTTTGCCGGTCAACTGGCTGGATATAATGGAGAGAAAGTGAAAAAACTTATTTCCATACTTTTCATTTTTATCGTATCGACCGCCTTTTCGGCGCAGAGGCAGTTCGCCCAGATAGCGGGCGATCTGAACAGCCCGGACAGCAAGGTGAAAATCAAGGCCATTGGCGATCTGTCCCGCCTTGGCACGGATGAGTCTCAAAACGCATTGATAAAACAGGTTAATGTTGAAAATAATGACTACATGAAAATACAGCTGATAGAGGCCTTAACGGTTTACCGTTCGACAGGAAGCCTTGAAGCGGTTCTTTCTCTTATAAATGACCCCAACCCTTATGTCCGCCAGGCGGTGGCTGTAAATCTTGTGTATTTCCCTGCTTCGGAAAGGATAGCGGCGGAACTGGATAAAGCCATTTCAAACGATACGAACGAAGACGTCAAACGGGGAGCGCTGAACACCCTTTCGGTCTATGTGAGCACGTCCGCTGTCCACACGATAGATAAAACGCTTTCTAACACGAAAGGCGATAAAAGAACAAGGCGACATGCGGCATACGTGCTTGGAAAGATAAATACAAAAGAAGCGAAAGACGCCCTGAACAAGCATAAAAATGATGGAGATGTAGATGTAAAAAGCGCAGTAAACAAAGCCTTAAATGCAAAATAGCGTGGAAATATGGGGTAAGAGGTTGTTATGGTTAAAAACAACAAAAAGCATTATAACAACAAGGAGTTCTTAATAAACCCTGATTTCCAGGAGTTTATCGGGATTCTTAATAAGCACAAGGTTGAGTATTGCATAACAGGCGCTTATGCCGTGTCGTTCCATGCTGAGCCGAGATATACCCACGATATGGATGTTTATATTTCAAATAAAATTGATAATGCTAAGCGGGTGGCTGATGCGGTCAAAGAATTTTTCGGAACTGGCATTGATGAAAAACTGTTTGAAGGCGATAAAGTAATTGTCAGGATGGGAATAGAGCCGAATCAAATTGAGCTTTCAAATCATTTGTCGGGGCTTAGTGATAAGGAAATTATTAGTCACAGAGTCAAAGACAATTATGGGGATACGAACACTTATTATATCGGCATTAATGAGTTAATTAAAAATAAAAGGTTAGTAAAAGATATGCCTCATAGAGGCAGAAAGGGTTTGCAGGACAAAAAGGATTATCTAACACTATTGGAAGTGAAAGCCGGAGGGTACAAAAAATGAAAAAAGTATCTTTTAAAATATTTCATTCTTATGAGGAAGCACAAAAGGATTTGGATAAAGAGGTGTTTTCGCTGAGCCCCCGGGAAAGGGTTTCGATCACCGAACATTTAAGGAGACAGTATTTTCTTATTAAAAACAAGCCCATTGATTTAAAGGTTAAAAAGGTATTAACGATTTTAAAAGGCTAAATGTTTCAATAACAAGAGGGTAACATCTCTTATGGGATCGATCGGCTGGCGTTACCAACTTCATAGCCTCATATTTCCGTTCCTGAAGGAAAAGCTCAGGCTTATTTCCTTTTTAGGGGCGGCTTTGTTATTTGTGATGCTTATTCTGTCCCCTGAATATGTTTTCGCGGCGAACACCACCCAGGGAGTTTTTGTGTACGGCGGCAGTGAGGACACCCCGCAGTACA
>CAZSIW010000144.1:0-2866 GCA_964606755.1 uncultured Elusimicrobiales bacterium
ATTTTCCCCGCCATTTTTATAAAATCAACCCGATGTCGACTTTTGCAAGAGCCTCGAATAGCCTGTGATTTATTAAAGTTGATCCGTATTTTATTCGTCATCAAGTAAATACCTCGTGTCGCGGCTTTGGGGTATTTGGTTTTCATCTAATTGAGGTACCCCCATACAGGCGTTTGAAAAATAAGCGGTTAATGAAGCAACTATTTCAGTACAAGGCTCCGAGGTCGTAGTCACCTACCCAAAGCGCGCTCACAACCCGATACTTAGAAGCGTCCCGTGGGATACCATCCCGTCTGAGTTGCCCGCTCCTCTCGGCGGGAAGCTCGTTCTCAAGTTCATGTAAGTTGCTGTATTATTATATTTCGGTGACGGTTAAGGCTCCGCGAAAATCGCTGTTTATCCAAGTAGTCGGTTAAATAATTCTGGACGCTCATTTTTAAGCGTCCAGCGCTGCATACCGGCAAAGGGGGCCGTGTCGGAAATAAGAGTGCGTATAGCCCCAATATTGCCCGAATTGATCGCCTTAAACAGCTCTTTATATACAACTAGCATTCTTTGCCGCAGATGCTCAGCTTCCATTCGCTTTATTTGGGTAGTACCATTGATGCACGCGCTAACCAACCTACAGGTATTTATACATTCCGTTTCCTTTCCAGGAAAGGGATGTGCTATGACTTCAAGACTCAGCCTCGGGAAAAAAGAAACAGGCTTGATTTCTATTGACTCCCATACTTTATTTGTCTCTTGGGTACAGTCGAGAAGAGGCCAATATTTTGCACCTTTTGTCATGTTACAGTGAGCACAAGAAAAATATAGATTAGTCCAAGAATATTTCTCACCCCCCTTTGCAATCGGTTTGAAGTGATCAATATGAATTGTCGTAGCTTTGTCTTCGCAAAGATAACATTTTCCACAGAAATCGTTTACTAAACATTCAAACACAAGCCCTGAACGATAATTATCCGCCGTTCGCGCATCATTCAGAAGCGGTTGTATTATTTCATTGGATGTTTTGTGGAAATAAATCATCCTTGTTTTCTCATTGCTTGGATGTGCTCATATTGTGTTTTAAGTTCGGGAGCCTGATTGAAATCAATGGCATCGAGTTGCCTGTGCAAAATTTCATATTCCAATTGTTCATCAGACGATAGTTCCCTGCTTCCCGTTGATAGCTCCGAATAGCGAGCAATCATTTCTTTGCTTTCAGTTGAATATAAATCTGACTCGAAGTAATCTTCGATGATAACTCCGGCTGATAGTGGAGATATGCATTCCCACCGCTTTTGTTTTTCCAAATCAAAAACGACGGAGTCGGGCAGGGATGTTAATACAAAGGGTGAATGACTACTTACAATAAACTGGATATTTGGAAAAAAACTGGTCAGAAAAGGCAAAATGTGCTTTTGAAGTTCGATATGTAGGTGTGTTTCGATCTCATCTATGAGCACTATGCCTGGCATATCATACTGTCCCGACGCTATAGCTTCCATCCGAAGGATTAGTTCGGCAATTATATTTATCACCGATGAGTAGCCGTCGGAGAGTTCGTTTACCAAACGGAATGGTTCGCGCCCCTCCATTTGAACAGTAAAATCAAACTTGTCAATATCGTAGACTAATTCTAGGGTTTGATTATTAAACAGGTCTCTGAGTCGTTTTATTATGTTGGCTTTCCATTTATCGATCGCCTCAACTCCTGCATCATCATGTTTTTTGTAAAGCATCGCCGCACGATTCTCTTGGTTAACAAGATATTGGAGAAAAATTGAAGAGAGGCCACTTGGCATGATCGGGCTTATGGCTGGAACATTAATTTTTTGGACCCCATTTACGTTTTGGATATCTGACGTTCGTTTAGCCTGGAAAAAGGCAATAATGAACTCCCCTCGATGATAAGCATCAACTAGTCCAGAGAAATCAAAGAATTTTATAGTCATTGTCTCAAAGTCCGCAATCTGCTGCTTCCACATAGTTATCTGTTGCTGGTGGGCGATAATTTGATTAGGAAGTTGAGTTCTCATTTGTTCTGAAGCTTGAGGATTATTTAGCTCTGTCTTCAGATTAAGAACTATGCCCTTGTAATTTTCTATATTTGCTCTTATGGCGTCAAGTTTAAGTAGCATCCTAGACGGTATGCCTTCAAGGTAACTCCTCAAGAAAGTGAGAAGCGAGGTCTTTCCGCTGCCGTTGGGGCCAGTCAGTATCAGGTGTCTAGGACGATCTTCATCTATGAGAATCTTGATATCCCGCAAGTGGCGGATTTTCTTTATATAGATTTCTTGGATGAATGGCCTCTTCCTAAATGTCCATCCTAATTGTATGAGCCGATTCTTTGCCGCCTCAAAGGCGCTCCTAGTGTTTGGTTCAATATTTGCAGATCCCCAATACTCCGCGTTTGGTGATCCAGAACTGGTGTGATTTATATCGCTAACAGCATTTCCAGCCAAAATAGTACCAACATCGTGAAGCTCGCCACTGGGGTCGACGTCCGCCCAATACCGAAACCTCAGGAACCCTTCGTCGTCTTTATAAGCTTCTGTAAACTCTTTCAAGCGCGTCCCCCCTCGGCCTATTACTTATATTGTATTCTCAATTGTTTCAATACACCACCTTTTAAACAGTTGACTTGGGAATGTGGGCTCTCCTTGAAATCGATGGTATATCCCGCCTATAGCCTAAAATTGGACCGATATCGCGTCCAGCGAGCTTTCCCCGCAGGTCTCAACGACCACCGGCTGAAGCCGGTGGGTTGACGGTCGGCGGATTTAACCGCCGACCCAAGTTCCGGCTAAAGCCGGCTGAAAGTGATTAGGCTGAAAGTGATGCGGCTGAAAGTCGGTGGTTTTCAACCACGCGGCCACTAAAG
>CAZSIW010000144.1:2966-6244 GCA_964606755.1 uncultured Elusimicrobiales bacterium
GGCTGAAAGTGATGCGGCTGAAAGTCGGTGGTTTTCAACCACGCGGCCACTAAAGTGGTCGCCTTCGGCGAGACTAAAGCCCCGCATTGAAAATAAAGACACTCTCACTCACAGCACACCCGCCTCGAAACCCGCGATCGCCTGCCCCGAGGAAAGTCACAACATGGCGTATCCACGCCCAGCCTGGACGTTAAAACCATAGACACATAACTAAAATTCTGTGTACTATGTGGCCGAAGGAGGCTTGCCGTGTCAGCTCGTCCCCGGAACCCGGAGAGCCCCGCCGCGACGGCGGCTCGCGAAGCGCTCTACCTCAAGCAGGTCGCGGAGGCCGCGAAGTACCTCATGGCCTGTTCAAAAACCCAGACGGAAAGTGCGCTGCGGGTCGAACGGCTCACGAACACGATGAAGACCCTCACGTGGGTGATGGCAGTCCTGACGCTCATTGCGTCCGTGTGTACGGCGCTCGCCGTGTTCCACTAGGGAGCATGATGCCATGACAGAGCCAAACGAACGCACCGCCATCGTTCCACGCAGCTCGCGGCCCAGCCTCGAGGCCCAGGCCGTGCTCCAGGCGGCCCGGGAATGTGGCCCCTATGACACCGTGGCGGCCTATAGCCGCGACGCGGCACAGTACGTGGAGTTTTGTGCGGGAAAGGGTCTGGCGCTCGCCGAGGGCCTCACGGCGTGGGTCTCCTCCCAGCTCGAGGCGGGGCTCTTGCCCACCTCGATCAATCGCAAACTCTCCGCGGTGAAAAGCTGCATACGCCGGGCCACAAATATGCAGGACTTCGCGATGCAGGCCCAGATCGAGGCTGCCTTGCGCCTAGCGAAGCCGGTGAAGCAGACGAAGACCGGCGGGATCCGGCCGGAGAAGATGCTCACGCCCGGGGAGGTTGGCAGGCTCCTGGTGCGGATGTCGCCGCGCGGGCAGGGCTTCGTGCGCTTTCTCTTTGCAACTGGCTGCAGGGTGAGCGAGATGCTGAAGATCCGCCTGGTGGACTGCACGGAGGACGGTGGACGGGTGGCAATCGCGGTGACCGGCAAAGGCGACGCGCATAGGACTGTGCGGATCACGAAAAGGCTGTTTGATGAGCTGCGCGGTGTCTACGACGGGAAAAGGTTCCTCTTCGAAACGGGGAACGGGACGGCGTATAGGCGGGAATATGTCTCGCACATGATCGAACGGGTGAGCATACGTGTCCTGAGGAGAAGGCTCAGCGCGCACGCGCTCAGGCACGCGGCGGCGACGGAGCTCCTTGAGCGGACGGGGAAGCTGCAGGCGGTGTCGGAGTACCTGGGGCACGCGGATCCTTCGACAACGCTACGGTTTTACGCGCACCAGGCGCTGAGCGATCTGGAGCTCGTGGCACTGGAGTCCTCGTTCGGCCCTTCCTTTTCAATTATTCATACCCGATAATATGACCCAACATGGAAACGTCTGGTTTTTTTTTGGTGTGTTTGCGATCTAGCCCCAGTAGCTTCTGAACGTTTTCGCGATCTATTAGGGCAAGGGTTACTGGGCCACTTTTCTGAGGAGCGCGTGAATGTCAGAAAACAGGACTGCGGATGAGGTAAGAGAGCAAAATATACGAGATATGGGACAAGAACTCGGAGTAATATTTACGATCATTCATAACGAGGTAGCATGGTTATCCCTCAAATGGGGGCAATACCGTCTCCTATACGCGACATCTGAGAAACGCATTGAATTTCTTAATAATACCGCCGGGGCATTTTTCGCCATGCTTCAAACCCTCATTTTTGAAGATATTGTTCTCGGACTAACACGCCTTATAGATCCCATTCAAACAGGCAAAGGTAAGAACGCGAAGACCAATCTGACACTCCACCAACTGCCGTGTCTCGTTTCTGATCTAAAGTTGCGCATTGAGTTGGCAAGACTAGCCGAGGCAGCAGAAACCTCGTGTGAAAAAATGATTGATTGGAGAAACAAACATTTAGCCCATCGAGATTTGGCTCTGGCGTTGTCGATGGATAAAGATCTTCTTCCAGACATTAGCCGGGCCGATATTGAGGCGGCATTAGCTTGTTTTGGGGGATTATTGAATTGGGTTTCCAGTGTGTTCCAAAACGGCTCAATGACAAACTACCGAATGACCACACCGGCGCCAGGTGATGCAGCAAGCTTAATTACCCACCTACAGTTCGGAATTAAAGCTGAACAGGTTAAGCGTGACAGACTCATGGCAGGGAAATCACTCCCCGAAGATTTCATACAAGATGAAAGAATCTGAAAGGCCGCTACGGCCGAATCCGCATAATGTTAGCTTGACCATTCAGGCAGAATAAAAGAAGGAGGGGGAAAATATGGATATCAAAGACATAATGTTAATTATATCGGCAATAATTGTTGCGGCAGGATGGTTTGTAAATGGTTATCTAAATCGATTGAAGGATGTTGCCCAGAAAAGATTGGATTATCGTCTCCGTGCTTTAGAAGCCTTTCTTCCAGTTTGGTTTGATATTCAAAGCAATCCAGCTTCTTTTACCCAACCAGGATTTCTACAAAAATTGGAGCATGCAAGAAGTATGATACAGTTATATGGTTTAAAAAATGAAATTGAACAAATGGAAAAATTTATTGACTCCATTCAAAATCAAAATTTAAATGACGCAAATAAAGCACTAACTGAATTAGTTCCTTTGATTAGAAAAAATATAAGAAGAGAATTAAATATAAAGGGAAGAAGCTAACAGCTTCAATCTGACAACGCTAAGGCGTTGTAGATTATTATAATATTGCACTAAACCGCTGCGCTGTGGAAGATGATGATAACACGGGTGCCCTTCGATTTCGCAAGCGCCTTTTGTAGCCTTTGTTGACTTCGACTGCCTCTGCCATCATGTCGGCGGAGGTATCCTATGCAACAAGAACTCGAATCCATGCGCAAGGCGCTGGAGATCCACAATTACGCTACCATGACGGTCGACACCTACGTCTCAGTACTCAAACGCTTTCTACAGCAGCTCGACACCCATCAGGGTAACACCAACATTCGCGCAACCAGGGATCGAACTTGCTCTTGGTTTCGATAACCAATGTCCATAGACGAAGGGGAAATCCCGCTTTTGGCGTTCGTAAAATTGGTCCATTATGGAAATCCGGCGAAAATACTATTTTCTGTATCAGTTGAACTCCTCGAATTTTGTCGGTCATAAATACAGTCATGGTATAGGTGAGATTTTGTACCAATATGACTGTGGTTTAACTATGACGGCCGTCAATATAAGGTAAAACCGGGGTCCAGAGCGCC
>CAZSIW010000145.1:0-6242 GCA_964606755.1 uncultured Elusimicrobiales bacterium
TGGGGAATAAAAACGTCAACATTAGCTCAAAAGCATCAGAAATAATAGTGTCAAAAGGTGATGATGTCGTAGATTTTCTGAAGAAGATATACAAGACAAAACCCGAAGCGAAGAAAAAAGTATTAACCCTGTGTGAGAAAATAAAAACAAAAGACGCGATCGCAGAAAGCGTGCGCGCGCTAGACGATAAAGACAACGACACGGTTGTTTTTGCCATGAAATCTCTTGGCAGGGTCAAAGACCACGAAGCATTGCGTTCTCTGTTGCGGTTCTTCTATATTAGTGACGATAAGGTCAGGACGGTGGCAATAAACGCCGTTATCGGCTATGGCGCCGATGCCGTAAAACAGTTGATACCCATTCTGGATGATAAAAATGTCGAGGCTTCACAGTCAGCCACCATCGCTCTGCAAAAGATCAACACGAAAGATGCGATCGACGCGCTTAACCTGAAAAAAGACAAAAAAGAGATGGAGTCGTTCCTGAACGACCTGGAGAACGTTAACCCTCAGATACGCTGGAGGGCGGCGGAGGCACTTGGTAAACTTAAGAAAAAGGCAAGCGTTGAGCCGCTCATGAAAGCGTTAAAGGATACGAACGATATGGTGCGAATAAAATCAGTTGAGTCTTTAGGTATAATAGGTGATGATAGAGCTGTGGAAGCTATCGCGAAGCTCCTTGATAACGACGACATAAAAACCAGGGTGGCCTGTTCTAAAGCTCTCGTAAAAATAGGCAAACCAGCCGTTGCCTATTTGAAAACAAAAGTTGACGATAAGAAAACCGGCGAATATGCGAAGGAAATAATTAAAGAGATCGGCGCGGGACTGCCCGGAACGCAGAAGAAGTAAATTGACACCGGGCCGATTATTTAGTAAGATACGACGCTATTCCCGTTTGGATATTTGTTTTGCTAAAATTGCGGACATAGAAGCGAGCCCGCCATTGTTTTAGTTCAGATAACATTATGGGCAGTTAGCTCAGCGGAAGAGCATTCGCCTTACACGCGAACGGCCGCAGGTTCAAATCCTGCACTGCCCACCATAAAGACAGTATATCGCATATAGTATGTCGTATTTCGTAACGACATTTGACGCAAAACCGCTTCAAGATTAATATTCTGTTGGACAAATCACGATAATTTTGGTAATATACTCTAACGTTTTCAGCGATATACGACATACTATATACGATTTTTTGGGGATGTGGTGTAGCCCGGTTTAACACGGCTGCCCTGTCAAGGCAGAGACCGCGGGGCGCATGTCCAAAGTCATCCCGCAAAGGCGGGATGGGAACTTTGGACGAGGTTATGCGCGGGCGCGAGTTCGTGAGCGCCCCGGCCCGTAGCGACAACAATGATTTTTGAAATGGAGCGGAGGGAAATCCGAAGGATTTGAACCCGCTTTAGTAAGATATAGATTTAGTTGGGGATGTGGTGTAGCCCGGTTTAACACGCTGCCCTGTCAAGGCAGAGACCGCGGGTTCAAATCCCGTCATCCCCGCCATAATTTTATAAGATGTTTTCAAAAGGGTATGAAGCGGGCAAACTGCTTTGCCCGCGTCGGGATTTGAAAGCCGGAGCCTTGTGCCAGTTTAGAGCCGAAGGCGAGAAGGCTGGCACGGCGAAGTGGGGCCGCTGTTGCGACGAACAGGAGCAACGAGTCAGCGGCGGGCACCTGAACAGAGTGAGGATGCCCCGGGTTGCGCAGCAACGCGAAAAATTTCCGTCAGGAAATTTATTTGTGACCAAATCCCGTCATCCTCGCCACAAGTTTTAGTTTCAACTCTCTAAACTTTTACACCAACCTTTGATTATTCTTCCTGGAATATGAGCATGATGAAAAAAAAATATCCTAAACATATAAACAAGTTCACCACTGTTTGTGTCGAAGCGGCGCTCGCCGGCGGCAAGGTGCTTGAAAAGCACTACAACACCGGCATAAAAGTGAGTTACAAGGGTAGAATAGATCCCGTGACCGCAGCAGATAAAACTTCCCAGGACGTTATAACAAAAATAATCAAAAAGCATTTCCCGGATCACACCGTTGTCGGCGAAGAGGATGAAAAACATCCGGAGTGTTCCGAATACTGCTGGATAATCGATCCCCTTGACGGTACTGTGAATTTTATACACGGGATGAAGTTGTTTTCAGTCTCGATAGCTTTGACTCACAAGGGAAAGATCCTTTCCGGGGTAGTCTATGCGCCCATGCTGGATGAGCTGTTTGTCGCCCAAAAGGGGCTGGGCTCATTCCTTAACGGCGTCAGAATAAGGGTTTCGGATAAAAACACCTTGATTAGGTCACTGGTGGTCACAGGGTTCCCGTATGACGTTGATTCAAAGACCAATGAAGTTATCGCCAGTTTTAAAAATATGCTGACCAATGCTCAGGGAGTGAGGCGTCTGGGTTCCGCGGCCCTAGACATGTGCTACGTCGCGTGCGGCAGGATGGACGCTTTCTGGGAGCTGGGCTTGAAAGCCTGGGATGTGGCCGCAGGGGCTCTAATTGTGAACGAGGCCGGCGGCAGGGTCACCGATTTCGAAGGAAAAAATAATTTTCTGTATGGCGGCCGGCTCCTCGCCTCGAACGGGCTCATTCACAATAAAATGAAGTCCCTTATCAAAAAATAAAATGTATTACGATGATAAGATAGAATCTCTTAAACAGATTTTTGACGCTGACAAGGTGGAACTCGGCCCTGACAGTATTATCGTTGACGGGCGACGTTATCCTGTCATTGACGATGTTGTTATTCTCTCCGGCGCGGGGAAACAGACCTCTTATGTCAAAAGCAGGCTCAACGCCGCAGGTGCCTCGCAAGAGAACGAAAATTTCGCCGGGGATATACAGTTCACGTTCGGTCAGGAGTGGTCAAAATACCCCGATATCCTTGCGGAACACGAAAAAGAGTTCAGCCAGTATTTTGATCTGGTCGAAATGGATTCTCTAAAGAACAAGAGGGTCGCCGACCTCGGATGCGGCAACGGAAGGTGGAGTTATTTTATAAAAGACAAGTGCAGGGAACTTGTTCTTGTTGATTTTTCTGACGCGATATTCGTCGCCAGGAAGAACCTCAGTGACGCAAAAAACTGCCTGTTCTTCATGTGCGATATAAAAGCCCTTCCGTTCAAAGAGCGTTTTTGCGACTTCATTTTTACCCTCGGAGTGCTTCATCATCTGCCTACGAACTGCCTGGACGAAGTAAGAGCGCTTAAGAGATACGCGCCGCAGATCCTTGTTTTTCTTTACTACGCGCTGGATAACAGGCCGTTTTACTTCAGGTTTATTTTAAAGGCTGTCACACTCTTCAGGGCGTTTCTCTCAAAGATCAAAAACGAGTTGTTTCGCAAACTCATCTCGGTTTTGGGAACCATATTTGTCTACGAACCGTTGATCCTGCTGGGCGGCGCTTTCGAGATATTCGGCCTCGGGAAATATATACCTCTTTACGATTTCTATAAGAAAAAAACCTTCGTGAGGATAGAGCAGGACGTTTATGACAGGTTTTTTACAAGGATCGAACAGAGGGTGACAAGGCGTGAGATATTACAGTTAAGAGACACCTTTAGCGATGTTAAGGTTTCAGATAACCTGCCATATTGGCACTTCTTGTGCTCCGGCGACTAACCCGTACAATGCTATCCCGCCGGCTATCACTTTATTGAAAATCAGCAATTAAAATGGTATATTTTAAATCGTAATATCTTCGGCTTTCGGCTGCCCGTCTGACTCAGAAAATATGACGGCGATATCTTAAAGTTGAAAGCTTTTATGGAGGTTGTTATGAAAGTTGTTGTTGATAAGGCTGTATGCATAGGTTGCGGCCTGTGCGCCTCAAGCTGCCCCGCCGTTTATGAAATGGAAGACAATGTCGCTATCGTAATAGCCGATCCGGTGCCTTCTCAGGAAGAAGCTAACGCGAAACAGGCCGCGAAAGACTGCCCTGTCGATGCAATAAGCGTGCAATAATGAAACCGGCTGATGCGGGTGATGTTGTAAAAAGACTGAGGAAAGAGTATCCCGGAGCCACGATCGCGCTTAAGTATTTTTCGCCTCACGAGCTCCTTGTGGCGACAATTCTTTCGGCCCAGTGCACCGACGCGCGGGTAAACATAGTCACCGAAGCGCTTTTTAAAAAATACAAGAGCGTGAAAGATTATGCCGGCGCGGATATTAAGCAATTCGAACAGGAAATTCGTTCCACCGGGTTTTTCCGCAACAAAGCAAAAAATATAATAAACGCTTCAAAAATGATCCTGCGGGACTACGGCGGGAAGGTCCCGAATACCATGGAAGAGATACTGAAACTGCCCGGGGTGGCCCGGAAGACCGCGAACATAGTTCTTTCCAATGCCTACGGTATTGTAGAGGGTATAGCGGTTGATACTCACGTCATCAGGCTCACACGCCTTCTGGGCCTTACCAGGAACGAAAATCCCGAAAAGATAGAGCAGGACCTGATGAAGATCGTGCCGAGGCGCGATTGGCAGGATTTTTCGTATCTCATCCAGGCGCACGGAAGGAAGATCTGTATCGCGAGAAGGCCCAACCACGCCATGTGCGTCCTGAAAGATATCTGTCCTTCGGCAAAAATCTGAAATGATACTATTGATCGCAAGCCTGTTATTGATTCTTTTCGCTTCTGAGGGTTTCACCAACGGGATCGAAGCTTTCGGAAAAAAACATTCTCTCTCCCAGGCCGTCTCGGGAAGCGTTCTGGCCGCCGTAGGCACGGCTCTGCCGGAAACTATCCTGCCTCTCGTGGCTATTTTCTTCGGCAGAGGCGATATGGGAAGGGAGATAGGCGTCGGCGCGATACTGGGAGCGCCGTTCATGCTCGCAACGGCCGCTTTTTTTGTGACCGGGCTTGCAGTTTTGGCAGGGTCCCTCGCCGGCAAACGGAAATTCGAGATCAATGTGGAGATACCGACCATAAAGCGCGACCTGACCTTCTTCGTTATAATGTTCTCGCTTGCCGTGTTCTTGCCGCTTGTTATCGGCGGGGCTCTTAACCGTGCGCTTTCGATTATTTTTGTTTTAGGATACATCTTTTATGTCGCCAAGACCGCCAGCGGCGAGAGCGACGGGGTCGAGCATCCGGAGGGGCTGCACCTGTCGAATTTTTTCAAAAAGGCGGGGTTGGGGTCCGGTGACACGCCTTCTAATTTTCTGATAATTTCGCAGATCGTCATAACGATCATTATAATGGTTTCAGGCGCGCATATTTTTGTAGGAAGCCTTGAATCGATATCTTTAAAATTCGGCATAAACCCCATGCTTTTCGCGCTCTTGCTTGCTCCGGTCGCCACCGAACTCCCGGAGAAGTTCAACAGCATAACCTGGATACTAAGGAAAAGGGATTCTCTTGCGCTGGGCAACATTACCGGAGCCATGGTGTTCCAATCGACTTTCCCTGTGTCGATCGGACTCATTTTAACCGGCTGGAAGCTGGCGCCCATGGCGGTCTTTTCAGCGTGTATTGCCCTTGTTTCCGCGCTCATAATACTTGCGAATATACATATAAAGAAAAAGATTTCGCCGTACGCGCTTTTGTTCGGTGGAATGTTGTACGCAATATATGTTGCGGCCGCGATCGCACATTTGAGGGGGTAGAATATGCAAACCGGTGATATCGTTGTTAACGGGAAGCCAGTGAAAACCGTTGTAGTCCCGCTCCAGCACGCGAACATAGTGCTTTTGATCGCAGCCAATGGGTATTTAATGTGCGGCTATCTTAATCTCGAGGCGGCGGAAAAATTCGGGGATTGCGCCGGGATAATCCGCGGCGTCAAGAATGCCGAGGAGATGCTTGAAAAGGAAGTCGCCTGCGTGACAAAGGCGGCGGAAAGCCTCGGTGTTAAAGCCGGTATGAAAGGCAGAGACGCGATATCAAAAATGTTTTGATTGAAAAACCCGTCAAAAAGAGATCAAATTTTGTCATGATACCTGATAATCATGATGAGAAATACCGCCTGAACTGTAAACCAGAGGAATTTCCTGTTCTCCGACCCATTTTCTCTTTTCTCCGCCTCTTTGACTTTCAAAAATCAAAAAAGTAGAATAAAGTCATGCAAACCACACTTACATCAATAAGTGTGGTTTTTTGTTTGCCCACATTCCAAATAATTTGATATACTTTGCCTGTAATTTATGTCATTCTCCGGCTTGACCGGGGAATCCAGTACCATTAATATTTTACTCCTTACAGGTCTGGGATCGATGAGACTAAGCCATATTGAG
>CAZSIW010000146.1:0-6216 GCA_964606755.1 uncultured Elusimicrobiales bacterium
ACTTTTTCGTTGCTTATCTCAAGGGCGGATATCCTGTCCCTTAAAGCTTTCGCTTTCTCGAAGTCCATATTCTTGCTGGCAAGGCGCATCTCTTTTTCCCATGTTTTGACCAGGCTCTTGTACTTGCCGTTCAGGAACAGGCTTATCTCGTTTATCTGCTTTTTATAGTCCCTTGATGAGATCTTTCCCACGCAGGGGGCCGGGCACCTGTTCGTGTGCAGGTATAGGCAAGATTTGACTTTCTCCAGTTTAGGGAGCTTGGCCTCGCTGAACTCGTGTTTGCAGTATCTCCATTGGAAAAGGTGCCTCAGCCAGTAGAATATCTTCTTCATTTCGTACACGTGCGGGTAGGGGCCGAAATACTCGCCCCCGTCCTTTAGGACCCTGCGGGTGAACACCAGCCGCGGGAAGTCCTCATAGGTCAGCTTCAGGTACGGGTAGGTCTTGCCGTCCTTAAGCATTACGTTGTAGTAGGGCTGGTGGGCCTTGATAAGCCTGTCTTCCAGTATCATGGCTTCCCTATCCGAGGCCGCAAGTATGAAGTCGATGTGCCTTAGGGAGTTGATAAGAGCGTTGGTCTTATAGGTGCCGTCGTTTCTGAAGTAGGAGGTTATCCGGTTCCTGAGGTTGGAGGCCTTACCTATATATATGATCCGGGCTGCCGCATCCCGCATAAGGTAGACTCCCGGGGATGTTGGTATATTCTTTATATTGAGCTTTTCGTATAGGCTATGGGTCATAATGCTAAAAATACCTCATTTTAGACTTAGAGCAATATTCAAATATCCCATGAATTTACATGGTATTGTTGTGTTATCAACAATGCCTCGTCGTGCACGACGAGTTGTCGGGCATAGAATTATAAACCGGTTTATAATTAGTTCTTATCTTATTGTTAGCCGGCTAACATTCAAAATTATTAAACGTTTAATAATTACAAATAGTTGTAGGCCCCAGCCATTGTCATCCTCCGAACGCTGTATCTGGGGATAAGATGTTGTAGAAAATGTACGATTTATATCCATCAACTTAACCATCAACCTAATCATCAACCGTTATTATCCCGGGCCAGCTCTATGTATTATTAGGCCTATCCGAAAAGGGTATTATACCCCTCCAAAATGGCATCGCATAACATCTGGGCCATATTAGCGAAGTCGCCGTTGTCACCTTTGCCTAAAGCCATGTAATACTTATACCTGTCTTCTACTTTGATCACAGCGGGAGCGAACCCCCTGCTTAACAGCTGGGTTATCATAACAAGCCTGCCAACCCTGCCGTTGCCGTCAAAAAATGGGTGGATGGCTTCAAACTCGTAATGGTCGCGGGCTATTTTACCTATAATGTCGTCTTTGTAGGTGTTGATCTCTTTAAGCAATTTTCCCATCTTAAGCGGCACATCCTGCGCGGAAGGCAGTTTCTTTTCGGTGTTCGTGAGGTTCACATAACCAGTGCGGTATTTTCCCGGTAATTTATTGTTAAAGTTGTACATCACGATCTCATGCAGTTTCAGGATATATTCCCTGGTGATATCGAAATCAGGCGATATCGTGTCCAGCATGTACTGCATAGCATTCCTGTGGTTCACGGCTTCGTAAATCTCGAACAACTCTTTGCCTCTGACAATTTTGCCGTCAAAAGCCATCTGCGTTTCGTTCATCGTCATTCTACTGCCTTCGATCGCGTTCGAGTTGTAGGTCATCTCTAATAAGAACTTGTCCTTTATAACAGGGTTCGTCTTCAAAGAGTTAAAAATATCCGGAATATTTTTCTTCAGTTCTTTTACGATCTCGCGAAGATCTACATATTCTTTAAAAAGCTGGTCAATATCCCTTGCCTGTCTGGCATGCGGGACAACGCCCTTATCCAGCCAGCGATAGATAGTTTTATATTCCACCTCAAGCTTTCGCGCAAGGTCAGATTTTGAAATGCCTGTAATTTTAATAATTTTTAATAGTTTGTCTTTTTCGGAAAGTTTAAATGGAAGCATATATTACCAACCTCAAGTAGGACATTTATATAAATATAGCCCTAATAATAATATACCATATGTCCTATAGGTTGTCAATATGTATGTGCAAATATGCCATACCAGCAAAAGGAACTTATTCCTTCCACGATTCGGATTCTATCAGGCCTTCTTTGGATTCGATTGACTCATCGATGGGTTCTTTCTTTTCGGGCACTATCATGTGGTAAATCAGGTCGAACTCCCTGACTTTTATGAGCTTGCAGGCCGCAAGGTAAACTATCATGCTGGCGGTTATACTGAAGAAAACCTCTATAAGCTGTCCGGGTTTGCCGGAAATATGTTTTGCCAGCACGAACAGGTGCGTATAACGGTATATAACCCAGCAGGCCAGTGCCATGAACAGGGCTGCTATCGAGATTCGCAGTGAAGAAGCGATTATCTCCCCGCCTTTAATGCTTCCCCATCTCTTGCGCAGGAAATACAAAAGCAGTGAAAAGTTTATCATGGCCGCGATGGAGGTGGAAAGCGCGAGGCCGTAGTAGCTTATCTTTCTCATAAGGAAAAGGCCCAGCACGATATTGGTCAACACGGTGGCGATGCCTATCCTGACCGGTGTTTTAGGCTGGTTGAGGGCGTAAAAGATGGGCGCTGTTATCTTTACGCCTGAAAAAGCGAAAAGGCCGATCGTGAACAATACGGACGTCATAGCCGTGGCCTGGGCGTCTGTATACAGGAACTTGCCGTACTGGAACAACAGGCAGTTTATCGGCAGGCTGAGCACTATCATTCCGAGCGTTGCGGGTATTGTTATGAAAAAAGCCAGCCTTATCGCCATCGAGTAAGTATCTATCGCGTGATCCGTTTCCCCTTTCGAGATGTTTTTCGCTATGACGGGCAGTGTGGCAGTTGCTATCGCGACCGAGAAGACCCCCAGCGGAAGATACATCAGCCTGTTTCCGTAATAGAGATACGTTATAGCAGCTTTGCCCAGCAGGCCCGCCATGATGGTGTTTACCACAATGATATTTATCTGCGTGACCGACTGCGCGAACACAGCGGGCGTCATCAGCGAGAATATTTTTTTTACGCCTTTGTCGGTGAAGTCCAAAATAGGTTTGTACACCCATCCGGTTTTAATGACCGCCGGAACCTGTATGAGGAACTGTCCGAGCCCGCCGATGAGCGCGCCTATCGTCCAGACCAGTATCTGCCTGTCGGGCCTTGTGCCGAAGAGCGGGCAGATGAACACGCCGGTAATTATGATGACGATGTTTAAAATGGCAGGCGCGAACGCCGGAACGGTGAAGTTGTGGTGTGTGTTGAGTATCCCCATCATCAAAGCGGCCAGGGCCATGAACGCTATGAAAGGGAACACAGTCCTTGTCAGGTGGACGGTGAGCTCGAACATCTGGCCGGTCACGCTCCACTGAAGCGCGTGCACTATGGCCGGGCTGAATATGATGCCGATTATTACTATGGAAGAGAGTATAACGAGCATGGCGTTGAACACGAGGTTCACGAGGCGCCAGGCGGACTCTTTGCCTTCCTTCGTAAGGTAATCCGTAAAGACCGGAATGAAAGCCGAGCTGAGGGCGCCCTCGGCGAGGAGGTCCCTTAACAGGTTGGGTATCCTGTAGGCAACAAGAAAGGCGTCGGTTATAGCGCCGGCGCCGAAAAGGCTTCCCAGCAGGCTGTCTCTCACGTAGCCGAGGACCCTGCTGACCATAGTGGCAAAACTTATTACGGATACTGATCTGGTTATTTTCTTGTGGTCGTTCATTTTTAGTCGTAAGTCGTAAGCGGTAAGTTGTAAGTTTAAACCGAAAATAATAAGAGAATAGTCGTTTACTTACTACTTACGGCTTATCACTTACAACGTTGTTTGTTGACTTATTATATTTAAAAATGGTAGAATTAGCAAACATTTTTAGACGTTAAAAAATAATTTAGGGAGAATCACAATGGCAAAACTCAAGACCGGGCGACACACATCTGCAATAAAGCAATTCAGAAAATCGAAAAAAAGACAGCAGAGCAATGAAAAGATCAACAGCATGATAAGGACCCTTGCGGGCAAGGTTGAGCAGGCGGTCAAGGATAAAAAGAAAGAAGAGGCTCAGAAGCTTTTAAAAGATGTTTTTTCGAGCTGGGATAAAGCCGCGAAGAGAAATATAATTCACAAGAACGCCGCGTCGAACCAGAAGGCCAGGCTTTCAAGACTTGTCAGTACGCTGAAGTAACCTTTCTTACGGCGCAAACTTTCATCAAAAGCTCATCGACCACTATATTAGCAGGTATAGTGGTCGATTTTATTTTGCGGTCGGCCTCAAGCGTATGCTTGACGGCCTTTTTGAGTTCTCTTGAATTAAAGCCCGCCGCCCTGGTGAAGAATATTTTCGCGAAATAAGGGTGCATCCTCAGCGCCTTCGCGGTTTCCTGCTCGCTCAAGTCCATCTCTTCTATCAGGGTTTTTGCCTCGAGAAGCCGCCTGACGGTCCTGTAGATCGTTCCGATTATCATCAGGGGTATCTCGCCTTCGCTGATAAGCGAGTCGGCTATCTTTATCGCCTTGTCGGCGCTCCTGGCCTCTATCGCCTCCTGAAGGTTGTTCAGGTTCAGCATCTTCGTGTGCCCGGAGCTGAGCTCTACGTCGGACACATCGATCTCTTTTTTGTCCTTCGTGTACAGGAGAAGCTTCTCTATCTCGTTGCTGAGGTTCATCAGGTTAGAGCCGTTCTCCTTGATGAGATATTCCACCGCGTCTGAGGCGACTCTTCTGCCCTCTTTGGAGAACATGCCCTGTATCCATCTCGGCACCTCGTTGTCATACAGCTGTCTGCATTCGACGATCACGCCGGTTTCGTCAGCCGCTTTAAAAACGCTTAAAGATTTGGTATCGCTCTTGACGCGCTCGGGCCACATCATTATAAAGATTGAGGGCAGCTCCAGCTTAAGGACCTCCGCCAGTTTCTTGAGGTCTGCGGCCCTGAGTTTTTCGGAGTTTTTGAGTATAACGGCTTTTTTATCGGCAAGGAATGGCATTGTCTGCGCAGAAAGGATAACGTCGTTGAGGTCGGAGTCTCCGGCAAAATAAGTTTCGATGTTTATGGGGTCGATTGCAAGTGCTTTTAACAGCTGGTCGAGACAGCTCTCCGCGGTATAGACGTCTTCACCGGCGAAGAGGTAGACGTTCTTGAATTTCTTGCTCCTGAGCTCTGCCAGGAATTCGTATTGTTTTACGTACGGCATTTATTGAGGCACCTTGAGCTGTGATTCGCCTGAAACTGTGCCGAATCCGTCTATCGTCCTTTTAACAATGTCGGTAGAGTAATTTTCCCATATCATTTCCCTGACTTCCTCTTCCGTCTTTCCGCCGGGCTGCGTGGCGTCGTAATATATCTGAATGCCTTCCATGTTCGGCTCGCTCCACAGGGTGACATTGTTTTTTTTGTCCACGAAATAGACGTTTACAAGAACCCAGAGCTTGTACTGGCTCGTTATCATGTTCTGATCAAATGTAAGAGGCTGGAGAATATACTTATTAATCTCCGTAACCAGCATCCCGTCCGCCTGATCTTCGGAATTCGTGAGGCTCAGTCGTCCGTCGCGCACGAATTCATTTGATAGAGCGAGCATGAACTTCTCTTCAAGCCCATATTGAGTCGTGTTATTTATGATCGGCTTTAGAAAGATCTTCTTGATATGCTCGGGCAGGAGCTGTGGAGCCGGCGTGTAAGGCGCGGAACATCCCGCGATAAGCGCTAACGACATGACCGCCAGGAACAGTTTTGCTTTCATAACTCACCTCTTTTTGTTCTGTCCGTTTAAAACGATCCCATGTTATCGTTTTCTAACGGGGTTTTAAAACGACGTTTACTATCTTTTTATCGATATATATAAGTTTTGCTATATCCTTGCCTTCCATGAAAGGTTTTAATCTCTCGTCCTTGACTATGACCGCCCTTATATCGTTTTCGCTCGTGTCCTTGGAAATGTTTATCGTGCTTCTCACTTTCCCGTTCACCTGGACGGGAATCTCGATCTCTGTTTTAACCAGCAGTTTTTCTTCGTAGGCGGGCCAGTCTGCCAGGGAAACGCTTTTTTTGTTCCCCAGTTTTTCCCACATCTCCTCGCACAGGTGCGGCGTGAAAGGCGATAACAGCAGGACGACCGTTCTTACGGCCTCCATGGCTGTTTCGTCGCCGCGCGAGGGGTACTGGTATATGGCGTTGACGAGCTCCATA
>CAZSIW010000147.1:0-6162 GCA_964606755.1 uncultured Elusimicrobiales bacterium
AGGCCGGGCTGGTCGTCGTTACCGCCGATGACCCCGGCATGCACTCCTCCCAGAACGAGCAGGACAGCCGGAACTACGCCTACGCCGCCAAACTGCCGATGCTCGAGCCCTCGGACTCGCAGGAGGCGAAGGATTTTACGAAACTCGCTTTCGATCTGAGCGAGAAGTTCGACACGCCCGTCCTGTTAAGGACAACAACGAGGATATCGCACGCTAAGGGTATTGTCGCAACTACCAAAAGACATGAGAAAGAAACAACGGGTTTCACGCGGGATTTCCCAAAACACGTTATGATACCGAACCACGCGAGGCTCAGGCACAACGTGGTCGAAGAAAGGCTCGGCCGTATCGGTGAAGCAGCCGGGCAACTCGGAATAAACACTGTCGAACTAAATGATAAGAAGACGGGCTTCATAACTTCGGGCGTCTGTTACAACTATCTGAAAGAGGTCTTTCCCGAAGCCTCGGTCCTCAAGCTCGGCATGGTGTATCCGCTCCCCGAAAAGCTGATACGCGATTTCGCCGGCAAAGTCGAGAAACTCTACATACTCGAGGAGCTCGACCCGTTCATTGAACTGAGAGTGAAAGCAATGGGAATAGAATGCGAAGGGAAGCTGCGCTTCAGCAACATAGGCGAATTTTCACCCGACACGATAAAACAAGCTTTCGGCACGGGAACCAAAGAAAAAACGCCAATCGGCGAGATCCCCAAAATTCCACCCAGGTTCCCGGCGTTGTGCCCGGGCTGCCCTCACAGGACGGTCTTTACGATCCTGGGTAAAATGGACGTGATAGTTTCCGGCGACATTGGCTGTTACTCGCTCGGAGTATTGCCCCCCTTCAACGCGCTGGACACCTGCATAGACATGGGCTGGAGCATAACCGGCGCGCAGGGCATAGAGGTGGCAGGTAAAAACAACGTGGTCGCGGTTCTGGGCGATTCAACCTTCGCCCACTCTGGCATAACCGGCCTTTTGAACGCCTCCTACAACAAGCGCCGCACGCTTGTGATAGTCTTGGACAACAGCACTACGGCTATGACCGGCATGCAGCCGAACCCCGCCTCGGGCCGGACGCTGAGCGGAGAACAAACAGTTGCCATAAACTACGGCAAACTGGCGGAGAGCATAGGCATCGGCGCGGAAAATTTTATGGAAGTGAACGCCTTCAAAAGTGACGAGGTTGAAAAAGCTATAAACGAACTGACATCCTCCGGTAAACTGTCGCTCCTGGTAGTAAAAGGCAAGTGTATCATCCTGGCTAAAAAGGGCCGGAAATCGTGATCGAACATATGAAAAACAAAGATATCACAAATATTCTTTTCGTAGGGGTCGGCGGGCAGGGGATAATACTTGCCTCGGACATCCTTTGCCTTGCCGCAGTGTACTCGGGTTTCGATGCGAAAAAATCTGAGATACACGGCATGAGCCAGCGCGGCGGCTCAATTTTTGCCCATGTCAGGTTCGGCCGCAAGGTGTTTTCGCCGGTTATACCTGAAGGAAGCGCCGGAATACTCGTTTCACTCGAAGAGATGGAGACGCTGAGATGGCTTCAGTACACGAAACCTGACACAAAAATATTGTTCGTAAAGAACAGGATCCTCCCCTCGCAGGAAAAGACGTACCCGGAAGGCACGGAGAGTTTCCTCGAGAAGCGGTACAAAAACATCATCCCTGTCGATCCCGCCACGATATCGGAAAAGTTCGGCAGCCTCAAAGTATTGAACGTTGTCCTGCTGGGCGTTATTTCCGTCCTGACCGGGCTCGACCGCGATTGCATAGTAAAAGCCTTGAAAGAAAATGTCCCGGAGGGAACGGTCGAGCTGAACCTTTCAGCCTTCGACTTCGGCAGAAATATTCTCTGACCCCGCTTCTTCGCGCGGGAGCGAGATGGGAGCTCACAATGATCTGGAACGAAAGACAGGAGTGCATGAAACGCTCCGAGCTCGAGCAGTGGCAGAGCGATAAACTTGCAGCTCTCGTAGAAAAACTCTACGCCAACGTTGCCTTTTACAAAAAGAAAATGGACAAGGCCGGCGTCAAACCGAAGGACATCAAAAGCATCAAAGATATTTCAAAACTCCCCTTCACGGACAAAGACGAAATGCGCGACGTCTACCCCTACGGGCTCCTTGCCGCCGAGATGAGCAGTATCGTTGAGATCCACACCTCCTCCGGCACCACCGGCAAACCCGTCGTGGACGCTTACACGCGCGCGGACATAGAAATATGGTCGGAGGTCATGGCCAGGACCCTGACGATGGGCGGAACGACACGCAACGACATAATCCAGAACGCCTACGGCTACGGGCTTTTTACCGGCGGCCTCGGAGTCCACTACGGCGCGAGAAAGATAGGGGCGACCATAATACCGATCTCGGGCGGCAACACCAAACGACAGCTGCAGGTCCTCAGGGACTTTCACTCAACCGTCCTTACCTGCACGCCCTCCTACTCTCTCTATCTCGCCGAAGCGGGAAAAGAGGAAGGCATGGACTTTTCAAAGCTGTCGCTCAGGGCCGGATTTTTCGGCGCGGAGGCCTGGAGCGAGAGCATGCGGACGGAGATCAAAAAAAAGCTGAACATCGAGCCCTTCGACATATACGGCCTGACGGAGATCATAGGCCCGGGCGTCGCCAGCGAGTGCGAAGAACACCACGGGCTGCACATATCAGAAGATTATTTTTATCCCGAAATAGTTAACCCCAAGACCGGCGAGCCGCTCGCTCCGGGAGAGAAGGGCGAGCTCGTGATAACGACCATCACGAAGGAAGGCACCCCGTTACTAAGATACAAAACGAGAGACGTGACGTTTTTGATCGACTCGGTATGCAAGTGCGGACGAACTACAAGGCGCATGCACAGGCTGTTCGGGAGGACCGACGACATGATGATCGTGCGCGGGGTGAACGTGTTCCCGTCGCAGATAGAAGAGGTGCTTCTTAAGGTGGAAGGTGTAGAGCCCCACTACCAGCTGGTGCTGGAGAGAAGGGACAACATCGACAGCCTCGAGGTGCAGGTTGAGATGAACGAGAAGATGTTCTCCGATGAGATCAAGAACCTAGAAGGTTTCGAGCGCGAGATAGAGCGCCAGCTTTATGGGTCGCTCGGCATACACACGAAGGTGAGGCTGGTGGAGCCCAAGAGCATCCAGAGAAGCGAAGGCAAAGCGAAAAGGGTGATAGACAAACGGCAAATATAGTAAACACTGATACTGGATGCTGTATACTAGATAACAATTCAAAATAAACACCAAGGGTTCTAGTATTCAGCATCTAGGATCTAGCATCTAAAAGAGAGGTTATATGAACATCAAACAGATCTCGGTTTTTCTTGAGAACAAGAAGGGCAGGCTCGCGAACGTCATAGACACACTCGCTGCCGAGAAAATAAACATAAGAGCTCTGTCTCTCGCGGACACGAAAGATTTCGGCGTCTTAAGGATGATAGTTAACGACCCCGACAGAACCAGGGAAGTTTTGAAGAAGAACGGTTTCGTTGTTCAGGAAACCGACGTAATAGCCGCCGAGGTAGAGGATAGGCCGGGCGGGCTGAAAAAAATACTGGACATTCTTGCCAAAGAAAGTATCAATGTGGAATACATGTACGCCACCGTGGAGAAAGCAAAAGACAACGCCATTGTGGTGTTCAAGATAGACGACCATAAAAAGGCCGTGGACGTGCTGGTAAAACACAATGTTTTACTGATGAAATCATCGGAGTTAAAAAAGATATAGCACCCAAACAAAAAACCGCCCTGTTGTTACCTAAACGCCGGGGCGGTTTTTCAATTGATGACGTTCTTAATACCTGTATGCCAGGTCAAACCTGTAACCGTTGCCGGGGAACTCATAAGTCCTTCCATCTATTTCCGGCTGGTTCGAGAAGCTTGTAGTGACGTCTATATTCACCGAAAAACTGCCGATCGTGTAGCCGATACCCGTGTCAAGCAGCATCAGATTGTACATGAACGTATCAAGCAGAGTCTTTTCGTCGAAATTATAAACGTCCGAGTCGTTGCTAAGGCCAGCCCTCACCTTCCACGCCCTGCTCAGGGTGTACTCGGCTCCGGCATGGTACCTGTATTCGTCCTGCCAGTGAGCGTCGGCGTCACTGTTGACAAAAAAGAACTGGTTCGTAGTATCATAAGTCGTTTCGTTGCGAAGCGCTTTGTAGTTAATATATTCAGCTTCAAAGGAAAGCAGAAGTTTTGTTATGGGCCTGTACGAATAGCCGAGAGAGAGCGTCATGGGGTAGTTGTATTTCTCTGTATAATTCGTAGTCACGGTGCCATCCGGAGCAAGGCCTCCGGTCAACGCGCCGAAACCTGTCGTTACCCCGGTTGCTTTGCCGGTCAGCGAAAGCGCCGCTCCACTCCTATAAGTAAACCCGACCTGGGACTTTTCGTTTATTTTGTAAAGAGCTCCTATCACACCCTCAATACCTCCTCCTGAAGCATTATAATCGCCATACTGGGAATAAGACAGAGTGTGGTACGGGTTATTCGGAACGGCGTTGTACTGTTTGGCAAAAGTTGTCTGGTCGATCATGTCAACATAATTAAGTCCCAGCGCCAACTTCTGGTCGAACTGTCTTGCAAATGAAACGTTGCCTATCATGAAACCCTTTACGGCCTGCATCATAGCGTGAATATAATCCCCCGGCACATTGGAAGCGGAGGTATCGTCCCACCTGCCTCCTCCTCCACCCATGCCATAAAAACTTACCGCGAGCACGTCTTTGCTGTCGATCTGGAAACTTCCCGCGGCGAACGGCAGGAACGAGAGCACGTTCATCTCTTTGCTGCCGTACTGCGCCGGTTCGATATTGGCAAGGGCCGAGTTACCCGTGAGCCCACCCACTAAAGAGTAAAGGTTAACTGCGGGGAAACCATCGTTTGGTACATTCGGCGTAGCAGAATTCAAAACCGACTCGTTGGATTTAGTGGGAGTATTAATATAAAAACCGGAGAGCATCACGTTGGTCCCGCTTAACTGTGTCAGGCCGGCCGGGTTGTAGAAAACAGCGGTCAGGTCGTCCGCGACGCCGGTGAAGGCTCCGCCAAGCCCGCATGCTCTTGCACCGGGATCGACAAAGATGCCTCCGCAAAACGCCGGTGACGATTCTAATAAAACACACAAAACAAAAAAGAATAAAACTTTCAGAAACCTCATCATCTCGTTCCTCCATCCTCTCGTATTTCTGACACAAAACATATGTGTATAACAATTCTAATCTATTTTGGTGGAATCCGGTAGGGTTATTTTAAAAAAGTTTTCCTTCTCTTGTGTTGAAACCCAGCAGTTCTTTAAGGCGGAGGGCGTTTTTAATCGCGGAACCAGAATGGCAGTTGTTAAAAAAAACGTGTGCTTTCGTCGAATTTTTTTCGGCCTTTTTGATCTCGGGGACGAACCCTACGAGTTCTTCATCGCTGTAGAGGTAGTTGTACCTCTCCTCCCTGGTGGAGTTGAACCAGTTCTTGTTCCTTCCGTGGAGCCTTATATAGCTTATACCGGACGTCGTTTCGTTAACAAAAGGCATAAGCCTGGGCAGTTTCGGCTCATCCACGACGCAGTTCGCGAGGCCGTTATTCCTTAAGAACTCGAATGTTTCAGGGACCGACCATTGCCTGTTGCGGAACTCTATGGCAAGCGGCACATCCTTGAGCTT
Source organism: uncultured Elusimicrobiales bacterium (assembly GCA_964606755.1). Classification (GTDB taxonomy): domain Bacteria; phylum Elusimicrobiota; class Endomicrobiia; order Endomicrobiales; family CAZSIW01; genus CAZSIW01. The sequence continues at coordinate 5,670 of CAZSIW010000147.1, forward strand.
TTCTTTGCACATCAAAATATAATCCCTGGAATCAGCATCGGGTGTGAAATAGACGGGAATCTGCAGGAGCACCGCGCCTAGCTTTCCTTTTTCCCTCAGGGGAACAAGTGACGACATGAATTTTCCGATATAATCGTTCACCTGGGGCAGGGTTGGTTTATTGTGTGCGAGTATTGGGTCAAAATAGTTGTGAGTTATTCCCCTGTAGGCCTTAACGACGAACTCGAACCCGGGCCTTGTTTTGTTTTCCATGGAGCTGAAGGCCTTAGCGGACAGAAGCGAGTAGTAAGTGGCGTTTATTTCGACGGTGTCAAAACCCAACTCGTCGCAATAGTAATAAAGAGCATCTTCGGCCCTCAGTTTCTTAGGATACACGATGCCTTTCCAGTCGGGGAACACAAATCCGGACGTGCCGATTCTAATCATCGGGAGTGAGCTCTTTTATGAACTTTTTATAAGCGGGGTACTTCTTGAGGAGGGTCTTTCTTTCCGC
>CAZSIW010000148.1:0-6155 GCA_964606755.1 uncultured Elusimicrobiales bacterium
TCTGCAAATACCTTGACATGCCTCTTCAGCACGTTTCCAAGAGAGTGCTGGAAAAAATGAGGCGCCCGGTAAATTCAGCGCAGACTGTGTCGAGGATAATTGACAGGGTGCCGGACATAGCTTTGAGGACGACTTTTATAACCGGGTTTCCTGGTGAAACGGATAAGGATTTCGGTGAGCTATACGATTTCGTTTCTCGTGGCCTGATAGAACATCTGGGGGTGTTCGTTTACTCTGACAATAAAAAAGCCGAGTCCCATAAGTTTGGCAGACAGGTGCCTGAAAAGATAAAATTCGAAAGACAGAAAGAACTGATGCTGCTTCAGAAAAAGATCGTTACGCGAAAAAACAAGGCGAGAGTAGGGCGGAAAATAGAGGTTCTCGTCGAGCAAGATAAGGGCGGGGGAGAGTTTTTTGCGAGAGCCGCTTTCCAGGCGCCTGAGATAGACAGCCGCGTGCGCGTCAAGGGAAATTTCAGGACAGGCGAGTTTGCGGATGTAACGATAACCGGCGTGAGCGGTTACGATATAAAAGGGGTCTAGCCCCGGGACGCGTTTAAGGGAAACAGTATGAATCTCAATCTTGCAAACAAGGTCACACTGGCCAGGATGTCGGCTGTCCCTTTCATTATTTTTTTCATGTATATAGACAACTTCTGGGCGAGGATAGCGGCCCTGTTGATATTCTCCGTCGCGGCGATCACTGACACTGTGGACGGAATGCTGGCCAGAAAATACGGGTACGTCACTACTCTGGGCAAGTTCCTTGACCCTCTCGCGGACAAACTCCTGGTTTCAGCGGCCCTGGTCTCTTTTGTGGGACTAAGAGAGATTCATATACCCAGCTGGATGGTAGTGCTCATAATATCGAGGGAATTCATAATAAGCGGACTGCGTTCGCTGGCGGCCTCCAAAGACGTGATAATCGCGGCCCATAAGTCCGGCAAGTTCAAGACCACTTCCCAGATGGTCGCTATAATAACTACTATGTCGATACTGGTCATAAACTCGGCGCTCTACAGGTATTACGGCATAAGGGCAGCCGAGCTCCTGAACTCGTCGGGCTTTACCTATTTCATAGGATGGTTTTTGATAAAGTTCCCGTACTGGCTGATGCTCGCCGCGACAATTACTACGATATATTCCGGCCTTGCTTATCTAAACAGGCACAAAGACCTTTTGAAAGAGTCGTGAAACGGATACGGCAAGGACAGCCGGATCTAACTTTGAGGGTTGGATGAACAGACTAATCCTTATTCTAGCCACCGGTCTAGGCGCCGGTTATATCCCTATAGCTCCCGGCACCTGGGGGACAGCGCTTTCCGCCGTTATTTACTGGTACGTCCTGCCGCAGAATCAGTTCATCATAATACCTCTCGTGCTGGTGTCTTTTTTTCTCGCGGTCCCGATCTGCACGAAAGCGGAGTTGCTGTTCGGAGAGCATGACGACTCAAGGATAGTGATCGATGAAGTGGTCGGTTTCTGGATATCTGTGCTGATGCTCCCGAAAAGGCTGGACCTCCTCATTAGCGCGTTTGTATTGTTCAGGATATTCGACATCTACAAGCCTTTAATTATAAAAAAATCACAGGACCTTCCCGGAGGATGGGGCGTAATGGTTGACGACGCTATAGCCGGTATCTTTACTAACCTCATTATTTGGGGATTCCTGGCCGCCATCTCGTTTTTATGACAAACAATAAGAAATATATAATTCAAACCATCGTAGTAGGGTCCCTGGAGGTCAACTGCTATCTTTTTACGGAGATATCGTCAGGAAAAACCCTCATCATCGATCCCGGAGCGGACGCTTCGAACATCATGCGCGAGATAGAGAGCAAATCTCTTATTCCAGTGGGTATAGTCAATACACACGGACACGTCGATCACATCGGCTCAAACCGCGAACTTAAGGACAAATACAACATTCCCATATATGTGCACACCAAAGACGCGGAATCTCTGGAAGACGCCTTCATGAACGGATCAGTCCTTTTAGGGCAGGAAATAGTTTCGCCCAAAGCAGACGTGCTGGTAGAAGACGGGAGTTCGATAAATGTCGGCGACCTCAAGCTTGAGGTAATACACACTCCCGGCCACACACCGGGCGGGATCTGCCTGATGCATGAGGACGTACTGTTCACGGGCGATACACTTTTTAACGGAAGCATCGGCCGCATGGATTTGAACGGCGGCAGCGAGGTCGAGATGATAGGCTCGCTCAGCAGGCTCAAGAACCTTTCGCCGGAGCTGATAATATTTCCCGGCCACGGCCCAGCGAGCTCGATCCTCGGAGAATTGGAATCGAACCCCTTTTTCCATTCAGCCACGGACGCCGCTGACGCAGATGATGATGAGTAAAGCGTAGTTCTTTCACGCATTTGCCGGAAAAATCAACCGAAAAAGAAGCAGTTAATTTGAGATTTGAAATTTGAGATCACGAACGATACGGCTTTTTCCAGACTCGTTCTTGTTGGGAAGGCAAAGTTGGAACGGTTTATAAAAGAATTCATTTCTTATCTAACGGCCGAAAAAGGATTGTCCGGAAAAACCATCCTTGCCTACGGTTCCGACCTTAAACACTACCAAAAATATCTGGAGAACACCGGGAAAGACCTTTCGGAGATACGCCACCCCGATATCACGGACTTCCTAATGACCAAAAAAGAGAGCGGCCTGAAACCGCGCTCGCTGGCAAGGCTCATCGAAACGCTCAGGCATTTCCACAAGTTCCTGGTAATGGAAGGCCATCTTACAAAGAACCCGACCCAGGACATTCTGCTTCCCAGGATCCCGCAGAGTCTGCCCGGGAACCTCGGCGAAAACGAGGTCGAGATGCTCCTTGCCTCCGCGAATATGCCAGATTACAAAAGCATGAGGGACAGGGCGATGCTGGAGCTCCTTTACGCTACTGGCCTGAGGGTGTCGGAGCTGGTGAACCTCGATGTGTCCGGTATAGACATGAACCTGGGGTTTGTGCGTGTCATAGGCAAGGGCAGCAAGGAAAGGATAGTCCCTGTGGGGCGAACCGCGATAAAGTTCATAAAAACCTACCTCGAGTTCAGGGAAAAGATACCTAAGTACGCCGCCAATGAAGGGCTTTTCCTTAGCACGCGGGGAAAAAAGATGTCGCGGCTGGAATTCTGGCGCAGAATAAAAATCTACGCAAGAAAGGCCGGAATAGCGAAAAATATCACTCCGCACACGCTAAGGCATTCTTTTGCGTCCCATCTGTTGAAACACGGGGCTGACCTGAGGTTCGTTCAGGAACTGCTGGGGCACAGCTCCATCACGACGACCCAGATATACACTCATGTTGATAAAGAACGACTGAAAGAACTCCACAAGAAGTTCCATCCGCGCGGTTAGGCATTCTTTACAAACCATTCAATAAAGAGTAAAATATAAAACGTTAAACCGCGGATGTCATCCGCGGTTTTCCTTGATTATAACTATGACCACAAAATCGTATTCATTGATCGTCGTTGGCGGAGGCCCAGCGGGGTATTCCGCCGCGATCCGCGCAAAACAGCTTGGCGCGGAAAGCGTGCTTCTTGTCGAAAAGGGGAAGATCGGCGGGACATGCCTGAATAGCGGGTGCGTGCCTACCAAATTCATGTGGGAAGCCGTCGGTCTGGCAAAGAAGATCAGTAACTCGAAAAACTACGGTATAAGAACCCAGTCAGCCAGCCTAGATTTTCAGGAACTCCAGCTAAAGAAAACGAAACTGATCGATATGAACGTTAAAGGGCTCTCGTTCCTTTTGAAAAGCTATTTTGTAGAGGTAACAGAAGGCTCCGTCGGGTTCCTTTCTGCCGACAGGTTGGAGATAGAGACTGGCGCCGGCAAGAGCGAAGCGCAGTCGAGCAGGATAATAATTGCGACGGGTTCGCTGCCGAAAAGCGTACCCGGAATAGATATTGACCATAATAAATTCATCGATTCTACGGACATACTGAACCTGACCCAGGTGCCTAAGTCTCTGCTCGTGATCGGCGGCGGCGCCATCGGGGTCGAGTTCGCGGGTATTTTCGCCGAGCTAGGCTGTGAAGTGACTCTGGCAGAGAAAGAACCGCAGTTGCTCCCTCTGGAAGATCCCGAACTCTCGGCGGAAGTAAAAAAATCACTGCAGAAGCAGGGTGTTATCGTTTACGCCGGCGTCGGCTCGCTGACTGAATATATCGAAAGATCCGAAAAGGTTCTTGTAGCTACGGGAAGAAAGCCGAATATGGAAACCCTGAACCTTGACGCGGCGGGGATAAAATATTCAAAGAAAGGCATCGATACGGACTCACACTTTGAGACCTCGGCCAAAGGCGTGTATGCGGCCGGGGATGTAGCTGGATACGGCCTTTACGCTTACACCGCGCAGGCGGAAGGGCAAATGGCGGCAGAGAACGCCATGGGCCGTGCGGCCACGTCGGAGCTGCCGCCGATACCCAGGGCGGTGTTTTCAACTCCTCCAGCAGCAAGTGTGGGCGCGGGCGAAAGCCACCGTACGGAGGGAAGTATTGTCGTAGGCAGGTTCCCATTCTCGGCAAACAGCATGGCCTCGATAGAAGGGAGCCGTACCGGATGGGTGAAGATAGTTGCGAACAAAGAGACCGGCAGGATACTGGCCGGATCGATCTTCGGCCTGGACGCTCACAACATGATAACGATAATAGCCGCCGCGATAAAACAAAAGATGACTCTGCATGATATGACCCGTGAAATATTCTTTCACCCTTCACTTGCGGAGGCGATACACGGCGCCTGTGAAGACGCTCTGAACAGAAGTGTCGATCTGCCCGGGAAACAGATTATATGAAAATTATTGAATCAAAATTATCAAGAAAAGAACTAGTCACTGATCATCTTACCGTTTTTCCTACCATGGTTAAAGCGGTAGTTGACGTTGAAAATGAATTAATTGCAATTGATGCTGAGCTTCACGCGGACCTGGAACTGATGCTTTTAGAACACGGTTCAAAACAGGAAAACCTCTGGGGAATTAATATGTTTCCTTTAAAAAAGGGTAATGGTTTTATTGAATATGTCGCTCTAATAAATATCAGGCCGACCATGAATAACAACTCAATGGATATAGAGAATGCTCAGATACGGGATAAGATCAAGAAAATAGTTGACAGGTTTATTGAAAATGAAGCTTAAATTTCACAAAACATTAACTTTAGAGAAATGGTCTGGATTCCCGATGTTTAAAAGGATTCTAATGATAGGAAGTGAACTTCAACGAGCGAAGAATCTTATTGTGAAAAACGACACCGATGAGACTAACAGGTGTTTTGAAAGAGCATTTGAACTCATAGATATGACTATTGAATCTACCGATAAAAAATCCCTTCGTATGGAACTCCTAAGATTTCGCGACTTGTTGGCAGAACAGTACACAAAAAAGGTAAAAGATAAAACTGCGATTGAAAATCTATTCGGAGTTTTATTGACTTTGAACAGTGATGCATTTAAACTCTTGGCAAAAGGAACTTGATATGTCTGAAAGGACGCCACTTTACGAAGAACATAAAAAATTGAACGCTCGGCTCGTGGAGTTCGGCGGCTGGGAAATGCCGCTCATGTATACAACAATTATTGATGAACACACCGCGGTGAGGACAAAGGCCGGAATATTCGACGCCTCGCACATGGGGGAATTCACTATAACCGGTAAGGAAGCCGAAAATTTTCTCGGCAGGGTCACCGTAACGGATGTCAGGACGCTGGCGCCTTATCAGGCTAAATATTCGTTTTTTCTCAATGAAAAGGGCGGCGTAATAGATGACCTCATAATCTATAAAAGGGCGGAGCATGATTATTTTCTTGTGGTGAACGCGGGCAACGCAAGAAAGGATTTCGATTGGCTTTTAAAAAATAAGCCCGCCGGAGCCGTTCTTGAGAACCTGAGCGATAAATTGTCCCTAATAGCTCTTCAGGGGCCTGATTCGCGGAAAATACTTTTGCAGTTAAAAGACGGTCTTGATCTTTCCTCTATGAAATATTATTCGTTTGTTCCGGCTAAATTAGAGCGTTTGTCCGGCGGACTTATCAAAGAAGAAGACGTTATGATCGCTCACACCGGCTATACCGGAGAGGACGGTTGCGAAATAATTCTGGCAAATGATTTTGCGCCGGCCGTCTGGAGAAGACTTATTGAGC